>JAAYHN010000148.1 GCA_012735395.1 Alcaligenaceae bacterium
ATCTCAATGACTTCAACTTCGCTGAAATCTCCGATATCCGGTACTTTAATTTCTAACAATGTGCTCATATCGAAAGACCTCAAGCGTGATGTGGGTTGGATTTAGCCGGGTTGACATCATATTTTTTGATCGCCTCCTCTATTGTTGAGGCCGGGATCTTGCCTTCATCTGCCAATGCCTTAAGTGCAGACAACACAACAAAATGACGATCCACCTCAAAGTGTTCACGCAATTTGAAGCGGAAATCGGAGCGGCCAAAACCGTCTGTTCCCAATACTTTATAGCTGCGATTGGCGGGAATGAATTCACGAATCTGATCGGCAAAAAGCTTCATGTAGTCGGTAGAGGCAATAATTGGGCCTTCTGTGCTTTCCAGTTGTTGGGTTACATAAGGAACCTGTGGTTTCTGGGCGCCCGGATTAAGCAGATTATGACGGTTGCAATCCAGACCATCGCGACGCAACTCGGTAAAGCTGGTAACACTCCAGACATCGGAAGCAATATTCCAGTCTTGTTCCAGCAGTTTCTGCGCTTCAAGCACTTCAAGCAGAATGGTGCCTGAACCCATAAGCTGCACGCGGTTCTGTCCATTTTCAGTAGAACGGAACTTGTATATTCCCTTGATGATGCCCTCTTCGTCGCCCGCTTTCAAACCGGGTTGTGCGTAGTTTTCATTCATTACGGTCAAGTAATAGAAAACGTTTTCCTGGTTTTCAACCATGCGTTTCAAGCCGTGCTGCATAATAACAGCCAGTTCATGCGCAAAAGCCGGATCATAAGAAACACAATTCGGAATGGTTGACGACATAATGTGACTGTGTCCGTCTTCGTGCTGCAAGCCCTCACCGTTCAGGGTGGTGCGACCGGCCGTACCTCCCAGCAGGAAACCACGCGCCTGCATATCACCCGCTGCCCAGGCCAGGTCACCAATACGCTGGAAACCGAACATGGAGTAATAGATGAAGAAAGGAATCATCACACGGTTATTGGTAGAGTATGAGGTTGCCGCAGCAATCCAGGAAGCAAAGGCACCAGCCTCGTTAATACCCTCTTGCAACAACTGTCCATTGGCGGTTTCTTTGTAATACATGACCTGGTTTTTATCAACCGGTGTGTATTTCTGGCCTTCAGGTGCATAAATACCGATTTGACGGAACAGGCCTTCCATACCAAAGGTACGGGATTCGTCAGCCAGGATAGGTACGATGCGGTCACTAATGGACTTTTCACGCAGCAACTGGTTCAGGAAGCGGACAAATGCCTGTGTTGTAGAGATTTCTCGGCCTTCTGCTGTAGGCTCAAGAATGGCATTGAACTTGTCCAGTGCCGGCACTTTAAGTTTTTCATCGGCCAATGCACGACGTTTTGGATAATAGCCACCCAGTTTCTCACGGTGTTCACGCAGGTATTTCATTTCTGCCGAGTCTTCGGAAGGCCTGAAATAAGGCAACTCTTCCAGTTTATCGTCCGGGACAGGAATATTGAAACGGTCACGGAACTCACGCAGGGAATCCAGATCCAGTTTTTTCTGCTGGTGCGCCGGGTTTTTGCCTTGGGCAACATGACCCAGGCCATAACCTTTAATGGTTTTTGCCAGAATAACCGTTGGCTGGCCGGTGGTTTTCACGGCAGCATCAAAAGCGGCATAAACCTTGTTGGGATCATGGCCACCACGGTTCAGGCGCCAGATTTCCTGGTCGCTCATGCGGCTGACCATATCCAGCAGTTTGGGATGCTTGCCAAAGAAGTGCTCACGTACATACGCCCCATCATTGGCTTTATAGGCCTGGTATTCACCGTCAACGGTTTCTTCCATCACGCGACGCAAAATACCTTCTTTATCACGTGCCAGCAAAGGATCCCAGTAGCCGCCCCAGATCAGCTTGATAACGTTCCAGCCACTGCCACGAAAATCACCTTCCAATTCCTGGATGATTTTACCGTTACCACGAACAGGACCGTCAAGGCGCTGCAGGTTGCAGTTAATCACAAAAATCAGGTTATCCAGTTTTTCACGGGCAGCAAGGCTGATGGCACCCAGGGATTCGGGTTCGTCCATTTCACCGTCACCGCAGAAAACCCAGACTTTACGATTGCTGGTGTCTGCAATGCCGCGTGCATGCAAGTATTTCAGGAAACGGGCCTGATAAATAGCCATCAATGGGCCAAGACCCATGGAAACGGTTGGAAACTGCCAGAAATCAGGCATTAATTTGGGGTGCGGGTAAGAAGATAAGCCCTTGCCACCCACTTCCTGACGGAAGTGTTCCAGCTGGTCTTCGGTAAGACGGCCTTCAAGATAGGCACGACCGTAAACCCCTGGAGAGGAATGCCCCTGGAAGTAAACCAGGTCACCGCCATGGTCTTCGGTTTCAGCATGCCAGAAATGGTTCTGGCCACAACCAATCATGGTTGCCAGAGAGGCAAAAGAAGCGATGTGACCGCCCAGGTCGCCGCCATCAGCAGGTTCGTGTTTATTGGCGTTCACAACCATTGCCATGGCATTCCAGCGCACATAGGAACGGATGCGCTCTTCAAGTGCCAGATTGCCGGGGTTTGGTGGTTCCAGCCCTGGGGGAATGGTATTCACATAAGCGGTATGTGGAGAAAATGGAATATTTGATCCTGAACGCCTGGCCAAATCTATTAGTTTTTCAAGTAAAAAGTGCGCTCTTTCCGGACCTTCCCGATCCAATACGGCTTCAAGGGCATCAAGCCACTCTTGCGTTTCAACCGCATCGGCATCAGGTATTTGTGAGATCAACTGCTTGAGTTCAGACGCTGACATCGTTTTCTCCTGTCGGTGCTTATATTTAGTAAACCATTTGTGTTCTGGTGTTGTTCTGCTAATTAAGTATGTATTAATGTACCTTAAAAGCAGAATACGTCAATTAATTATTGACTGCCCTTCTGGGCAGGTTCAATTTGCTAAGGCGCCTCTATTCTATGAGAGTGTACTGAATCACACAAGTGAAATTTTATATAATGATATATGTTTTCATATCGTGAAATATAAAACATTGATAACAACGGTTGCAACAAAATATTATTAATTTACGTCCAGGCACAAAATCAGTATCATTAGCGTTTGTCTCTATTACAATACGGAAATGTTTCCCAGCGTTTTTCATATAACACATGTCAGATTTACCCAATAAATCCCTGTTGGCTTCGTCATTTTATGACAATGCAAAAATAAAAAGAAAAGGCCTTTATTGGATTACCCCCGTCTTTGTTCTTATCCTGTATTTGCTGGTTATGGCCGGTTTTTTCTGGTTACAGCAAATTCACAAAGAAAGCATCATGTTTGTCACGGTAGATGAAGAAACCAAACAGGAACGGCTGCTGTTCTTTGTCATGGCGCTTTCATTCATTATTATCATCAGCCTGCTCGCTTTATGGCGTTACACCCGTTTCAGGTCAAATGCAGAGGCAGCCCTTTTGGCAGAAACCAGTTTCAGGCGGGCAATGGAAAACTCAATGTCAACCGGCATGAGGGTGCTTGATATGCAGGGTCGTATTGCTTATGTCAATCCCGCCTTTTGCCGCATGATTGGCTGGAATGAGGCCGATTTATTAGGGAAAAGCATTCCCTATCCCTATTGGGTGCCCGGGAAATACGATGAGCACCAGCGTATTCTGGATACGCTCATGTCAGGCAAAACCCCCAGCACCGGGCTTGAAGTGGAAGCACAGCGCCGCGATGGTTCCCGTTTTACCTCACGCATGTATGTTTCACCTTTACGTGATCCCAACGGGGAACAGATCGGCTGGATGACTTCCATGACCGACATCACCGAACCCAAACGTGTTCGTGAGGCGTTAACTGCTGCCCATGAACGCTTCATGACCGTCCTGGAAGGGCTGGATGACGCCATTTCAGTTGTGGCCGACACACCTGCCGGCCTTGAACTGCTGTTTGCCAACCGTACTTACCGCCGGCTGTTTGGCTCCCAGCCAAATGGGCACAGCGAGTTAATGGGCGGGCGCCGGGGCCGTTTCAGTGGCATCACAATAGAACAATTTGCACCTTCGGCCGATTGCTGGTTCGAGGTGCATCACCGTATGCTGGTCTGGACAGACGGACGTAAAGTCAGGATGCAGGTAGCCAGGGATATTACCGAACGGCGCAAACACGAAGAAGACTCACGCATCCAGCAGGAAAAAATCCAGCTTACCAGCCGTTTAACCACCATGGGGGAAATGGCATCCTCTTTGGCCCACGAGCTTAACCAGCCCTTAACGGCAATTGCCAATTACAATATGGCTGCCGTAGCCATGATAAAATCGGGCAATGCCTCTAACGAAAACCTGTTGTCCGCGCTTGACAAGGCGGCCAACCAGGCAGAACGGGCGGGTAAAATTATCAGCCGGATCCGTGAGTTTGTAAAACGAAGCGAGCCGCGCAGGCAAAGCGTGCCTATTTCAAAAATTGTTGGCAATACACTGGACCTTGCCGAAATAGATGCCCACAAACGCCAAATTAAAATCGAGGCAAATATACCGGACGAACTTGCCAATGTCTATGCAGACCCTATTTTAATAGAGCAGGTTCTTCTTAATCTGGTAAAAAATGGCCTTGAAGCGATGAGCAACAGTCAGGCCGATACACTGTACGTTAATGTTTACGACCGGGACAAACAGATCGAAGTAAACGTGGTCGACCGAGGACACGGGCTAAAAGAGCCCGAACGCCTGTTCGAACCTTTCTTCAGTACCAAGTCAGAAGGTCTGGGCATGGGGCTCAATATCTGCAGAACCATTATTGAATCCCATCATGGCCGACTTTGGGCTGAATCAAATCCCGAGGGCGGAACTATATTCCGCTTCTTATTACCCTATGCTCCAAAAGAGCAAAATCAAGAACAATGATATAAGGAAGCAAGAAATGATAGCAAACAATTGCACTATTTTTATCGTAGATGATGATGAAGCCGTGAGAGATTCACTGCGCTGGCTTCTGGAAGCAAATGGCTATCAGGTGCAATCATATGAAAGCGGTGAAAAATTCCTCGAGAATTATAATCCATCTGTTGTCAGTGTCCTCATTGCCGATGTCCGCATGCCTGGCATGACAGGCCTGGAGCTGCAAGAAGAATTAATCAAGCGTAATGCACCTGTACCTATTGTGTTTATTACCGGTCATGGTGATGTTCCCATGGCCGTCTCCTCCATGAAAAAAGGTGCGGTTGATTTCCTTGAAAAACCTTTTAACGAAGCCGATCTTCGTGAAATTATTGCCCGCATGGTTGTGCAGGCACAAGACAAGGCCTCCATTGCCGAACAACAAAAAAACCATCAGGAACTTATTTCCCGCCTTACCTCACGAGAACAACAAGTATTGGGACGTATCGTGGCCGGCCGCCTGAACAAGCAAATTGCCGATGACCTGAACATCAGCATTAAAACCGTAGAAGCGCATCGCGCCAATATAATGGAAAAACTGGAAGTAACCACTGTTGCCGACTTGATGAAAGTAGCATTGGCAAAATAATTGAATTGCAAGGATATTTGAATGACTGCTCGTATAATTGACGGAAAAAAACTCGCTGAAACCATTAAGCAGAATCTGGCTGATCGCATCAATGCGCTCAAGGAAAAAAACATTATCCCCGGCCTGACCGTCATCCTGGTAGGCGATGACCCGGCCTCACAAGTTTATGTCCGCAACAAAGCCAATACATTTACCAAGCTTGGCCTGAACTCCAGCGTCGAGCAATATCCTGCCAATCTTACCGAAGAAGCCTTGTGCGACCGGATTCGTGAATTGAATAACGACCCTGCCGTACATGGCATCCTGGTTCAACTTCCCCTGCCACCACACCTTGACTCCAATAAAGTCATTGAAACCATTAGCCCCCAAAAGGATGTTGACGGTTTCCACATTTCCAATGCCGGTGCCCTTATGACAGGTCGCCCACTGTTTATTCCATGCACACCATACGGCATTATGAAAATGCTGGAATCTGAAAATGTTGAACTTCGCGGTGCCGAAGCGGTCGTAATAGGTGCAAGCAATATCGTTGGTAAACCCATGGCACTGTTGCTGCAAAAGGCAGGTGCCACCGTTACCATTTGCAACTCAAAAACCAAAGACCTTGCCGCCCACACCAAACGTGCCGACGTCCTTGTTGTCGCAACAGGCCGTGCCGAAATGGTCTCTGGCGACATGATCAAACCGGGGGCAGTCGTTATTGACGTGGGCATTAACCGTGGTTCAGATGGTAAACTCAAGGGTGATGTCGAGTTTGCATCAGCCAGCGAAGTAGCTGGCGCGATTACCCCCGTACCGGGCGGTGTTGGCCCCATGACCATTGTTATGCTTCTGGTTAACACCATTGAAGCAGCTGAACGTAAACTTTAAATAAAGAAAGAAATATCTATGACTAGTAATCCCTTATTGGCTCCTTTATCCGAACTGATCAATTACCGCAGTATCAAGGCCGAACATATTGTTCCCGCCCTGGATCATCTACTTGCCGAAACCCGCAAATCCATAGATGAAATTGTTGAAAAGACGCAGCAGCCAACATGGGATAACTTCATCGCTCCGCTGGAATACGACTCTGCCTGCCTGTGGCGGGCATGGTCGGTTGCCGGGCACCTGAATGCCGTTGTCAATACCGCAGAACTTCGCGATGCCTACAACATCATGC
>JAAYHN010000149.1 GCA_012735395.1 Alcaligenaceae bacterium
ATGGTAGATTTTACCTAAGTCAAAACCCGATAACAAGCCATGCTTAAAGCCTATAAATACCGCATTTACCCGAACAAAGAACAGCAAGTGTTGATGGAAAAACACTTTGGCTGCGTTCGCTTTGTGTATAACTGGGCGCTGGCATTACAAAATTCGTATTACATAGCAAACGGCCAGTCGCTGTCTCGCAGTGAAATACAAAGTCAGTTAGTAGCTAAAAAGAAAGACAAAGATTTTGCCTGGCTCAATGAGGTCAACAGCCAATCACTTTTAAATGCCTTGTTGAATGTGCATACGGCCTTTATCCATTTTTTCAAAGGGCGCACGGGGCATCCTCGTTTTAAAGCCAAACATTATTCGGCACGGAGTTATCAAAACCCGCAGCACAGCAAGGTGGATTTTGACAAAGGCGTGATTGACCTGCCCAAGCTAAAAGGGGTCAAAGCCAAATTAAGTCGGCCATTTGAAGGCAAGATAAAAACCGTTACCGTGTCTAAATCCGCAACGGGGAAATATTACGTCAGTGTGCTGGTAGAGTCAGCGCAGAACGCCCCGATTGCCTCTACCATTGAACCCGATAAAACCCTGGGTATTGATGTGGGCCTGATACACCTGCTCAACCTTTCAGATGGATCGAAAATAGACAATCCCCGCTTTTTAAAGCAAGCCCGGCAACGTTTGAAAAAAGCACAACGTATTTTTTCACGTAAACAAAAAGACTCGCTCAATCGCCAGCAGCAACGTCTTGTGCTGGCCCGTTTGCATGAAAAAGTGAAAAATCAACGCCTTGACCTGAATCATAAACTAACGCATCAACTGGTCTGTGAAAACCAAGCAACCAGTTTTGCGGTAGAAGATTTAGCGGTCAAAAATCTGGTTAAAAATCGCAAGCTGGCCCGGTCTATTAGTGATGCCGCATGGGGGCAATTGATTACCTTGCTGACTTACAAATCGAAGTGGTACGGTAAAAATATCCTGACGGTGGACCGGTTTTTTGCCAGTTCAAAAACCTGTTCGCATTGTCACCACCACGTCAAAACGTTACCGCTGTCGGTGCGATCCTGGCGGTGTGAACAATGTGGTACTGAATTGGACAGGGATATCAATGCCAGTCAAAACATACGCCAACAGGCGTTAGCTGATGCACTCGGGCAGAGTGTTGTATAAAGAGTTCCCCTCTATCGAGACGACTCAGTGGTCGTGATAGAGCGAATGGAAGTAGCTTCTGCTACTTCGGGTCGCAAAAATTCCACTACCAGAACTAATAGCTTTGGTGGCGGAGTATGTCAATATCACAGGCAGTTGCCGTAATATGTTAGTATTCTCAACAGAAAGCATACGGATATAGTATATGGTTTTTTAAACCATCCATTATATTGATGATTCTGGCCTCAATTTATATAAAGATTATAGATTCGAATAGGAGAAGCACATGAATTTACGTTTTACTCGTCTTGCTGGTGTTCTTGTTGCCGGCTCAATCGTGGCAGGTTGTGCAACACAGGGTGGCAGTACGGCTGCCGGTGGCGGTATTGGCGCAGCCATTGGTGCCGGTCTGGGAGCGTTAATTGGTGACAGCTCCAAGGCAGCCGGTATTGGTGCCGGTATTGGTGCCGTTACCGGTGCCATCGTGGGTTATAACTGGGACCGTATCGTTGGCAAGGTTGACCAGGCAGGTGGCCGGGCACTGGGGGTTTCTACAACCCAAATGCCCGATGGCAGCCTGAAAGTCAATATTCCTGAAGGCGCTACATTCGATACCGGTAAATACACGCTTAAGCCCGCTTTATATCCTGTCCTGAATGCACTGGCAACTTCCATGGTTGAAGAGCCTTCACTGCGTCTGAAATCAGTCGGGCACACAGACAGTACCGGTTCAGCATCCTTTAACCAGACTTTGTCTGTCAACCGCGCATCAAGTGTGGTTAATTACCTGGCATCCCAAGGTGTGGCAAGCCCCCGCATGAGTGTGGAAGGCCGTGGCTTCAATGATCCAATCGCCGATAACAGCACGGCAGCCGGTCGTGCCATGAACCGTCGTGTTGAGCTTTACCTGTATGCCGTTCGGTAAACAATAAGCGGTTTGCCTGTTTGTGGCAGGCAGGCTTTCTGATGAAAAAAGACCCTTGGTTTTTTAACAAGGGTCTTTTTTTATGTGCGTGCGTATCAGGGCTTATTTTGCCGTTGGCATGGCAAACTCCGCGCCTTTGGCAATGCTTTCAGGCCAGCGCTGCATAATGGATTTCTGGCGGGTGTAAAAGCGCACCCCTTCTTCGCCGTAAGCATGCATATCGCCAAACAGGCTTTTTTTCCAACCGCCAAAGCCGTGCCATGCCATAGGAACAGGAATGGGTACGTTAATACCCACCATGCCAACCAGAATACGGCGGGAAAACTCACGGGCGGTATGGCCATCACTGGTAAAGCAGGAAACACCGTTGCCAAACTCATGTCGGTTAATGAGCTCAATCGCCTCGCCCAGATCCGCCGCCCTGACGCAGGAAAGCACCGGGCCAAAAATCTCTTCTTTGTAAATACGCATTTCGGGGGTTACATGGTCAAACAGGGTGCCACCGGTGAAGAAACCGTTTTCATTGCCGGGTACGCTGTAACCACGGCCGTCCACCACCAGGCTGGCGCCTTCCTGAATGCCGGATTCAATATAAGACTCTATTTTTTCCAGTGATTGGCGGGTAACAATGGGGCCCATTTCCGCCTCCAGGTTCATGCCATCCATGATTTTCAATTGACGGGTGCGTTCTGCCAGCATGGGTATTAATTTGTCGGCCACATCACCCACCAGCACGGCAACGGAAATGGCCATGCAGCGTTCACCGGCAGAGCCGTAACCGGCACCAACCAGGGCATCAACCGTGCGTTCCAGATCAGCATCAGGCATGACGACCATATGGTTTTTGGCGCCTCCCAAAGCCTGGACCCGTTTGCCGAAATGGGCCGCACGTTCACTGATATAGTGGGCAATTGGGGTGGAACCCACAAAACTGATGGCGGAAACATCGGGGTGTTCCAGCAGGGCATCAACAGCGGGTTTGCCGCCCTGCACCACGTTGAAAACCCCGTCGGGCAAACCGGCCTGTTTCAATAAATCGGCCATGAATAAGGATGCGCTGGGGTCACGTTCGCTGGGTTTCAGGATAAAGGTATTACCGGCGGCAATCGCAATCGGGAACATCCAGCAGGGTACCATTACCGGGAAGTTGAATGGGGTAATGCCGGCCACCACACCCAAAGGCTGGCGCATGGTCCAGTTATCAATGCCGGTGGAAACCTGGTCGGTGTAATCGCCTTTGAGCAGTTGGGGAATACCGCAGGCAAATTCAATAATATCAATACCCCTGGCAATTTCGCCCTGGGCATCGGTAAATACTTTGCCGTGTTCTGCGGTAATCATGGCGGCCAGAGTGTCGGTATGTTCCTGCATCAGACCCAGGAACTTGTTAATGATGCGGGCACGGCGGATGGGAGGGGTATTCGCCCAGTCCGGGGCAGCGGCTTTGGCTGCGGCAACGGCTTCGTTAACTTCAAGGGCACCGGAAAGCACGACATGACGGGTAATTTCACCTGTGGCCGGGTTGTAAACGGCCTGTTTGTCTGCCTGGGCAGGGGCGGTTCTTGTGCCATTAATATAGTTGGCAATATCTTCACTGCTGGTATAGGCCGGGACGGGATTCATACTGTTGTTCTCCTGTTTTGAAATGATGTTTACAGGCAGTATAGAGAGCAGCTGCGGTATGATCAATACTTAAAAACTGGATTTGTGCCCTTCGCTCCTATAGCCCCCATGTGCCCAATATAAATCCGGCTGTTTGTAAACTATTTGAAAACCGCTTTTAAAAACAAAAATTTTATTTAACCTTCAATTAAAAATTCAAATTTAACCTGTTTTACGGCTTCGCCTTTGGTGTTGTAAGTTCTTTCGCTGAACAATGCCTGCCCGTTTTTATGGATGGCAATCACGGTAGAGCAACGGGTGCCGTAATCGGGGCTGATAATAAACGGGCTGCTTAGCAGGCGTTCACGCTCAAGTGACAGGCCGGTTTGCGGCAGGTCGGCATCCGGGGCCCGGTTATTGTCTTTCAGGATGCTGAAAACCTGCTCAAGTGCTTCGGCTTCGGGTAATGCCTGAATGTCAAAGGCATTCAAAGCGGTTCTTAAGCGTTCGGCCTTGGGCCAGGGGGTGTCCAGAAAATGATTGGATAATACATGGCTGCCATTGCCCAGTTTGCGGGGCTGCTGCTGCGGGTTACGGTTGCCAATGTAATAAATGTCCCGCCCGTCGCCGCAAATCAGGTTGAAGCCATTATATTGTGCCGCGCTTGCCAGAATGCTTTCTGAATAATCCAGCGCCGGGCTGTCTGAAAATAAAAAATCACTGACCAGTTTGCCCCGGGAGGGAACGCCGCTCATGAGGGAAGCGGGGTCACGAAAGTTGGTAATCAGGCCGAAACGGCCTTGTTTGCTTATTCCCAGCCAGGTGCCGCCCGCCTCGCAGTCGATTCCGGCAATAATGTCGGGGTTGTTTTCCCAGGGTGCTGCGGGCAGGGTGGGGCGGCCATGAAACTCGTCACGGTTGGCCGCGATAAATAAAGACCAGTCGGGCTGCGGGTTAATGGCAAGGTAAGCTATACACATGGTTTATTATTCAACTAGGAAAGATTTAATAAGTGGCTCAGGGGTTGTGGTTGTTTTTCCTGTTTTCCCAGTCAATCCATTCTATATTGAAAGCACTGATATACTGGCTGACAGCTTGCCCAACCGTTGGAAAAAAACGTTCATTGCCAAAACGCCCGGACAGTCCGAAACGCTTTATTTTGTCTTTGACAGGGTCTTTCATTTCGGCAAAACACAGTTCAATACCGGCTTCTTTCAGCTGGTCGTCCAGTTCAACCAGCATATCGGCAGAAGTAATATCAATGCTGGTGACCGGTTCTGAGGTGACAACCAGCCGGTTGACCGGGTAGGGGGTTTTGCTGATGATATCCAGAACCGACTGATGAAACAGCTCGGCATTGGCAAAAAACAGGGGGGCATCCCAGCGGAATAACACCAGCCCGGGAATAAGGCGGGCACTGGGGTGACGGCTGATATCATGATAGCCCTTGAGTTGGTCTACCCGGCCTAGAATGGCAAAATGCGGGCGCCAGCCATCCCACAGAAACTCCAGAATGGCAATGCCAATAGCGATACCAATGCCGGGTAATATGCCAAAGATGGCCACACCGGCAAAGCAGATCATTGAGAGCCAGAATTCCCAGCGCTGGATTTTATAAATCCGTTTTAAATCGGTAATTTCAAACATGCCAAGCATGGAGGCGATGACAACGGCAGCCAGCGCGGCATTGGGTAATAAAGAGAGCAAATCAGGTGCAAAAACCAGCAACAGGCAAATCATGATGGCGCCCACTACACTGCTTAGCAGGGTTTTGGCCCCGGCTGATTCGGCAACCGGCGTGCGTGAGGCGCTGCTGCTGACCGGAAAGCCCTGAAAAAAACCGGCAGCCAGATTGGCGGCCCCCAAACCGATCACTTCTTTATTGGGGTTTACATAGCTGTTGGTTTTGATGGCATAAGCACGGGAAAGAATGCTGGTTTCAGAAAAAGAAATCAGGGCGATAATGGCACCGCCAAGCAGTAAAGGTATGAAGTCATCGCTTTGAATAAAAGGGATACTGAAAGAAGGCAACCCCTGCGGCAAGCTGCCCAGAACCTCAACTTCCATATTTGCCTGCTTAAAAAAATAGGCGACAGGCATGGATACCAGCAAGGCGATCAGGGCGGCAGGTAAACGTTTGCTTTTCTTGAGCAACAGAATAATGACAAGGGCGCCCAGGCCAATACTGGTGGAAGGCCAGTGTATGTTGCCCGTGAAAATGGCTTTGGCAATATCGCTTACTTGTTCAAAAATAGTCTCTTTGCCAATGGAAATGCCCAATAAGGCAGGCAATTGGCTGATTAATACGACCAGGGCAATGCCATTCACAAAACCATAACGTATGGGTTTGGATAACAGTTCGGTAATAAAGCCCAGCCGGGCAATACCGGCCAGAATGCAGATCAACCCCGATGTAATGGCCAGCATGCCGGCCAGGGCCAGGAGACGCTCGGGATCTCCGGCAGCGAGTGGTGTAATAATGGCAAAAATAATACCTGCCAGGGCGGAATCAGGCCCAACCACAATAAACCGGCTGGGGCCGAAAATGGCATAGGCAAGAATAGGAACAATAGAAGCATAAAGGCCGTAAATACCCGGAATGCCGGCCGCGACAGCGTAGGCAATGCCAACCGGTATCAATACGGTTGTAAGTACAAGACCCGCGATAATATCGTGCTTTAGCCACTCTTTCCGGTAGTGCAGCAATGTATATAGACCGGGCATCCATGACAGGATGCGGGAAACATCGGCCTCGGATTTTCGTGGTGCAATCACAGATGATTGATTGTTGTTTGATGTTGGGTTTTTATCCATGTTTTTCTCTGTTATTGGATGGACATAAACAGCCATTTTAACGAAATTGGCGGAATTCTCCAGTTGAAAGCATTTATTCAGCCAGAGGTTAGGCTTAACCATGATAAATGTATATTGAATAGCTGAAAAATAAAATGATTTCTGATCGTTAATGACAGAAAACACAATTTGTTCAGCGTGTTTCAAAAGAGTTTCACATGTTAGTATTATTATGAAACGATCTTCAATCATCTAAACAGCAGAGAAAAAAAACCATGTCAACAACTGACCGTTTTGAACAGCTTATCACAGCCGCAACGGCTGCCCATGCATCGCGTGTTTGTGCGGTAGCACATCCTTGTGATGAAGTGTCCTTGAACAGTGCGATGCAGGCAGCGAAACTGGGCGTTTTTCAACCGGTTCTGGTTGGGCCCGAGGCAAAAATACGCAAGGTGGCACAGGAACATGATATTGACCTTAATGGCTGCACCATTATAGATACCCCGCACAGCCATGCGTCGGCCGAGGCAGCGGTGGCCGAAGTCCAGGCGGGTAGGGCATCGCTGTTAATGAAAGGCAGCCTGCACTCGGATGAATTGTTAAGCGCGGTGTTAAGTTATAAGGGTGGCTTGCGTACAGAAAGACGTATCAGTCACGTTTTTATTATGAACGTACCCAACTATGACCAGCTCCTGTTCATTACCGATGGTGCCATTAATATTTTCCCAACCCTGTGTGAAAAAGCCGATATCATTCGTAACGCGATTGACTTGCACCTGGCGCTTGGCCTGGGTACCCCCCGGGTGGCCATTCTTTCTGCGGTAGAGCAAATTACCGAAAAAATACCCAGTACGATTGAGGCGGCCGCCTTGTGCAAAATGGCTGATCGCGGGCAGATCCAGGGCGGTATTCTGGATGGCCCCCTGGCGATGGATAATGCCATCAGTCCCGAAGCGGCTGAAATCAAGGGAATCCGCTCAGAGGTGGCCGGTTATGCCCAAATTCTGCTGGTGCCCGATCTGGAAGCCGGCAATATGCTGGTTAAAAACCTCACCTTTCTGTCGGGGGCCGATGCCGCCGGCATAGTCTTGGGTGCCCGGATACCTATTATTTTAACCAGCCGTGCCGACAGTGAACGCACTCGCCTGGCTTCCTGCGCGGTAGCTGCATTGTATTCAGACAGCCTGCTCAGGAATTTGCCGGTTGCCAACTAAGTTATTGGGGTTAAGGTTATGCAAGATATTATTCTGGTTATTAATGCAGGAAGTTCAAGTTTAAAATTTCAGGTGTATGAAACCAATGGTGTCGATACGCTTGATTTTGCCTTTGGCGGACAGGTGTCCGGCATTGGCGGGCAACAGGCGGTTTTCAGTGTCAAAGACAAAAACAAACAGCTTCTGGCAGAGCAGCGGCTGTCACCTGAACAGGCCCGCAATTTGCAGGCGGCGCAAGAGGTGGTGGGGGGCTGGATGTCCACGGTTATCAGTAAGGAACCGCTGGCGGTCGGGCATCGTATCGTGCATGGCGGCCCCAATTTTACCAATAGTGTGTTAATTGATGAAAATGTGCTGGAACAGCTTGATGCCCTGGTGTCACTGGCACCTTTGCATCAGCGCAATAACCTGGAACCGGTACATGTCATTTTTAAAAACTGGCCGCAAATCCGGCAGGTAGCCTGCTTTGATACCGCCTTTCACCGAACCCAGCCTGAAGTGGCCGACCGTTTTGCCTTACCCCAGTTTTACTATAAGGAAGGTATTCGCCGTTATGGTTTTCATGGCCTTTCGTATGACTATATTGCCAGCAAAATGCGGCAGGACTATCCGGATGTAATTGCGGGGAAAGTGGTGGTGGCTCACCTGGGGTCGGGGGCATCGGCTTGCGCCATGCTCAACGGGCGCAGCCAGGAATCAACCATGGGGTTTACCGCCCTGGACGGCCTTCCCATGAGTACCCGCTGCGGGCAAATGGATGCAGGGGTCGTGTTGTGGATGCTTGAACAGGGTATGACGCATGATGAAATCCAGCATTTGTTGTACAAAGAGTCCGGCCTTAAGGGGCTTTCCGGCATTAGCGCTGATGTGCGTGAGTTGCAAGACAATCCCGACCCGCGCGCCAGGCTGGCCATGAATTATTTTTCTTATCACATTGCCAAAGGGGTTACCGGTTTGCTGACCTCGCTCCAGGGCCTTGATGCCTTGGTATTTACTGCGGGGGTTGGGGAAAACAGCCCCGTTGTGCGCAAGGCAGTCTGCGAACAGCTGGCCTGGCTGGGGGTGGAAATTGACCCGCTGAAGAACGAAAGCGCCGGGCGCTGTATTAGTACGGCAGGCAGCAAAGTGGGGGTTTATGTCATACCAACCAATGAAGAGTGGGTGATTGCCAGGCAGACACTGGCTTTGATTCGGGAGCCGGTTTCTTCAAATTGGACAGTTTCTTCATAATACGCTAGACTTCATACATCTTGTCGGGGTGCCTTGCCAGGTTTGGTAAAGGCTGAGAAAACACCCGTGAACCTGATCCAGTTCGTACTGGCGGAGGAAATAAGATGTCATACCACAAGGCCTGTTCAAGGCCGGTATCTCTTTACGCTCTTCTTATGCCAGTTGTGCAGTGATCAGAATAATAAAACATGACTGCATAAAAGGAGCCGCTTCCATTCATGTCACCGGGAATCCGCCTGCACGATATTGGCCTGACTTACGCCAGCCAGCCCCTGTTCAGCCGTTTGAGCGCGCATTTCAAGGGTGGCTGCTGGCATAGTATATTGGGTCGCTCGGGGGTGGGTAAAAGCAGCCTGCTGCAAAGTATGGTTGGCCTGCTTAGTGGCTCTGAATTAAGTGGCAGCGTCAGTGCCGATGATGGCCAGTCTTTGCATGGCAGGGTTGCCTGGATGGGGCAGCGTGATGCATTGCTGCCATGGCTGAGCGTACAGGAAAACGTATTATTGGGCTCCCGTTTGCGCAAGCAGCGCTCCGGGCCTGGCTTGCAGCGGGCAAATGAATTGTTGCGGCGGGTTGGCCTGGGTGAGCTTGGCCCCAGAATGCCCGAACAGTTATCGGGCGGGCAGCGTCAGCGTGTGGCACTGGCCCGTACTTTAATGGAAGACAAGCCCGTTGTATTAATGGACGAACCTTTTTCGGCCCTGGATGCCATTACCCGATTACAGCTGCAAGATTTGGCCGCTACCCTGCTGCACGGTAAAACCGTTTTGCTGATTACCCATGACCCGCTTGAATCATTGCGTCTGAGCGATCAGGTGTGGGTCATGACCGGCCGGCCCGTGGTACTGGAAATGATGTTTGATATTGACACCCCCGCGCCGCGCGCCCTGGATGATGAGCGCACTTTATCCTGGCAGGGCCAGCTGCTGGCCTACCTGCAAAAAGACCAGGAGAGCCCCACACAATGAATAGGCAAAAAATGTCACCGGGCTTGCGTCTGCTGTTTATTACCGCCGGTTTATTAATGTTCTGGCAGCTGGTGGTATGGCTTACCAATGTGCCGCACTTTATTCTGCCGGGGCCAATCCGGGTGGTTAAGGTGCTATGGGAGCAACGCTCGTTAATAGCGGGCCATGCCCTGGTCACGCTGGCGGAAATTTTGCTGGGTATGGCCTTGGGTTGTTTGCTGGGCTTTGCCAGTGCCATGTTGTTGCAATGGTGCCGTTCCATCCGGCAATGGCTGTTGCCGGTATTAATTGTCAGCCAGGCGATTCCGGTATTTGCATTGGCGCCTATTTTAATGATCTGGCTGGGTTATGGCATGGCCTCCAAGGTGGTAATGGCCGCCATTGTTATTTTTTTTCCGGTGACTTCGGCCTGCTACGACGGTTTGCAGCGTACTTCCCGTGACTGGCTGCAACTGGCCCAAACCATGGGGGCGTCACGTGCACAGGTCTTGTGGCAAATCCGCCTGCCTGCAGCCATGCCTTCACTGGCTTCGGGTTTGCGGGTGGCCGCCACGGTAGCGCCTATCGGGGCGGTGATTGGTGAATGGGTGGGTTCCAGCAGCGGCCTGGGCTATTTAATGTTGCATGCCAACGCCCGCATGCAGGTGGACACCGTTTTTGCCTCGCTTATTGTGCTGGCCTGTTTATCGTTATTGCTGTATTTCAGTGTAGATTATCTGTTAAAAAAAATAATCTATTGGACAGCCTGAGTTAATTTAATCTTAAATCAATAGGAAAAATATGAAAACTGTATTTTCAGGAAAAAAATGGCTGCTTGCCGGTGCCTTGAGCCTTGCATTCAGTGCCCAGGCGCTGGCCGAAGACAAAATGACCCTGCTGCTGGACTGGTTTGTTAACCCCGACCATGCTCCCATTGTGATTGCCGAAAAGAAAGGCTATTTTGCCGGGCAGGGCCTGAAAGTGGATATCCAGGAGCCGGCAGACCCTTCCATGCCCCCCAAACTGGTGGCTGCCGGCAAAGCCGATATGGCCGTTACTTACCAGCCCCAATTGCATATGCAAATTGATGAAGGCCTGCCTTTAACCCGGGTTTCCACTCTGGTTGCCACGCCGCTTAATACACTGGTAACGTTAAAAAGCAGCAATATCACTTCTATTGCCGGTTTAAAAGGCAAGAAAATCGGTTTCTCGGTGGGTGGTTTTGAAGATACGCTGTTAAAAGTCATGCTGAAGCAACATGGCATGACGTTTGATGATGTTGAATTGATTAACGTGAACTGGTCGCTTTCTCCTTCCCTTATCACTGGCAAGGTTGATGCCGTGGTGGGTGCGTATCGTAACTTCGAGCTGAACCAGCTTGAGATGGAAAACCATCCCGGTCACGCTTTTTATGTAGAAGAAGAGGGCGTGCCATCGTACGATGAGCTGATTATGGTGGTTAACAATAGAGACCGCGACCATGATAAATACCGCCGTTTCAATGTGGCACTGGAGCAGGCGGTACAATTCATTGTGAACCACCCCGATGAGGCCTGGGGTTTATTCAAAGACTATAAGCCCAAAGAGCTGGATAACGAACTAAACCGTCGGGCATGGAAAGACACCTTGCCCCGTTTTGCCCTGCAGCCCGGTGCTTTCAGTCACAGACGTTATGAGGCGTTTGCCCAATTCATGCAGGAACAGGGCCTGATTAAAAACAAGGTGCCGGCACTGGCCGAATACGCGATTGAACCTTGATGCCAGCCAGCTTGGTTGTAATGGAAAAGGGCCAAACAGCCATATGGTTAATGGCTGTTTGGCCCTTAAAACCTTAACAGGAATTTTTGGAAATGTCATTTTTTGAGCAGTTAAAACAATCATGTGCCACAGACTGGCAGGCTTATACCCGGCATGAGTTCGTGCGCCAGTTGGGGGCGGGCACGCTGCCCGCTGAAAGTTTCAAACATTACCTGAAACAGGATTACCTGTTCCTGATCCAGTTTACCCGTGCCTGGAGCCTGGCCGTTTATAAAAGTGATAACTTCGCCGATATGCGCTATGGCCAGGCCGGTATCAATGCCCTGCTTGACCTGGAAATCGGGCTGCATATCGATTATTGCAAAGAATGGGGCATTAGCGAGCAGCAGTTGCAGGAAGAAAATGAGTCTTCCGCCTGTGTGGCTTATACCCGTTTCGTGCTGGATCGTGGTTTAAGCGGTGATCTGGCCGAATTGCATGCGGCACTGGCACCCTGCATGATGGGCTATGCCGAAATTGGCAGCTGGTTAATGGAACAGCCTTTTACCAAACTGGAGGGTAATCCTTACCGGAAATGGATAGACATGTATGCCAGCAAAGCATTCCAGGATGCGATCAGTCTGGAAAAGGAAGTGCTTGAGCGCTTATGTGCCGATTTGCCTGAAAGCTGGCTGAACCGGGTGAAAAAAACCTTTGGCACCGCTACCCGTATGGAAGTGGCGTTTTGGGACATGGGGCTGCAGCGTTTGCTGTAACAGCGACTTTCTCATAAGCGCGGAATGATCATTCAGCTTTGCTCCGACGCCGCTGCGCGCCGAAGTCGCTGCACCTGAACGATCATTCCGCTTTCGCAGGTTTGAGTGTCGGGAATGCATATTGCCAGAAAGCAAAAGGACATGCCAATGCATGTCCTTTTTGGTATGTGAGGAACCGGTTGTTGGGTTATGTAAACCGGAACCTTGCGTGAATTAGTTCATGTTTTCTGATTTGACCAGATTGCTGGCGGGCAGAAAAGCCATGGCGTAGCCATTGTTTACACGCTGATAGTTGTTTTGCGTGTTTTGCTCAGGGTTTTTCTGGGTTTCGTTACGGTTGTGAGTAGAAAATTCCTCACGAAGTCTTGTTAATAGTTTCATATTTTTTCTCTTTATAAAAATAATTGTTAATACTGCTTTAGTGGGCAAGGCCCGGTTTGTCTTCCTGTATTGCGATAAAACTGGGTTTGCAGTCATAGATTAACTGGGAATTATTGCAATATTATGATTTATGTTTTTTTGCAAAGGCTAACAGAGGAGTATTAGCCCTTGAGAGGATATCTAAATAATAGATAGTTATAAGTGCTTGCTTTTATTAGCTTTTTTACTTATCAACAGGCCCAAGTATATCGTGTTTTTAATGTTTAATCAAGTTGTTTGTGTTTTTTATTCAAGTTATTGAAAGTTAAGCATTTTTACTGTTTTTTAAGAATTTTTGCGGAACCTGAAAAAAAACCGGACCAAAGGATCCGGCTAAAAGGGGAGAATTACTAAGGAAGGGTGTTTAATTTAATAGCGGGCGTCTTTCGGTTTGTTGCCTTTGGGCCAGTCGTTAACCTTATCGGCAAAATCGGGGCGCGGCATATGAGAGAAGTACTCGGCAATATCAACCGCATCCTGGTCACTCAAGACGTCACCCTGGCCCCAGGCGCCATGAGTTTGTACGCCCATGGGCATGTTGTACTTGATAAAGGCGGCTGCCTTGTAGGTACGGGCCATGCCGGCACCAATATTAAAGGACTCATCACCCCATAATGGCGGGAAGACAATGTCTCCACGGCTGTCTTTCAGGCCTTCTCCGTTATCACCATGGCAACTGGCGCATTGTGCGGCATACAGCACTTTGCCCTTGACCGGATCGGGCTCCAGATCTTCATTGATATAACCGGCATTTTCAATTTGTACCTTGACGTCTTTGGGGGTGTTTTGCCCTACCCATTCAATGTAGGCCTGCATGGCTTTCATTTCATGAGACTCAAGGGGCAATGGCTTGCCGTTCATTGAGCGCTGGAAACAGCCATTGATGCGGCCGGCCAGGTCTACTTCGGCAGCCGCCCGGGGCATGACTCTGGGGTAACTGTTAAAGGTAGTGAAGTAAGGAGCCCCTTTGTTGACTTTGCCCTGGGCAATATGACAGCTGCTGCAGTTCATTGATGCCCCAACGTATTCGGGTAACAGGCGTTTGGTTTCATTCATCAGGCGCTTGCCATAGAGAATGTCTGCGGCATTGTCGTGGCCGGTAATGGTCGTGTCATCTGGAATGATGTATTGGCCAACGGTTTCCTTGTTTTTGTCCAGCATGTTGAAGGTGGTTGGGCTGGCATCGGTCAAGTCAGGTGACCGGTTCAGATAATAGAGGCCAGCGCCGGCGATGGCAATGATGGCTGCGGCAGTACCGGCCCATTTGACGGATTTATTCATGGTGACCTCCTGCGGGGGTAATATGCGGAGCCTTTGCGGAAATGAAATGACGGATTTTGGCGACGTCACCGGCATTGACCGGGGGGGCCTGATTGGTCCAGCTGTTGCGGATGAAATTAATGACTTCGGCAATATCCGCATCACTCAGATGATTGAAAGCCGGCATGGTAAAAGCCATGCGGTCTGCCGGTGTTGCAGGCATTTTTCCGCCTTCAAGCGTGATCTGGATAACGGACTGGGCATTGTTTGCAAAGATGGCGCTGTTTGCATCCAGTGCAGGAAATATCCGGGCGACGCCCTGGCCATCGGCACGGTGGCAGGTAGTGCAATGTTCCGTGTATAGAGTCGCGCCACGGCTGGTGTAATTGCCGTTCAGGAGATCCTGGGTGGTGCTGTCGGATTTAGTTGCCAGTTCGGTGGCCCTTCCCTTGACGGGGGGCAGCTGTTTCAGGTACTGGGCCATGCTGCTGATGTCTTCAGGCGTAAAGTATTGGGTACTGTGCTGTACGACATCGGCCATGGCACCAAAGGCGGCGACTTTATCGGTACGGCCTGTTGTCAGGAACTCTTCCAGTTCGGCCTGTGTCCATGAGGCCAGGCCACGTGCTTCGCCTCGCAGGCTTTTGGCGCGCCAGCCGTCAATGAGGGCGCCAGACAGGAACTCGTCGCCATCGCCCAGACGCAGTGCCAGTTCCTGGTAGGCAATACCGCGGGGCGTATGACAGGCGCTGCAATGGCCCGGCCCTTCAACCAAATAAGCGCCTCGATTGATGGCTGCACTGGCATCCGGGTCAGGTATGAATGTCCTTTCTGGTGCAAATACCAGTTGCCACCAGGCCATTGGCCAGCGCCAATTCAATACGGGAGGGATGGTGGAGTCGGCATTGTGCTGCCTGACAGGCTCAACGGATGACATGAAATAGGCATAAAGTGCCTCTATGTCTTCGTCGGGCATAATGGCATAGGAAGGATAGGGCATGGCCGGGTACAAAGCCTTGCCATCGGCACGAACCCCGTGTTTGACGGCCCCGATAAACTGCCCCAGGGAGTAATTGCCAATGCCGGTTTCTTTATCGGGCGTGATGTTGGTTGAGTAAATGGCGCCAACAGGTGTTTGCATGGCCAGGCCACCAGCGTATTCCTTGCCGTTGGGCACGGTGTGACAGGCAACGCAGTCTGCGGTTCGGGCAATATAGGCACCACGCTGGATTAATTCATTGTCGTTTATATCAATATTTGCGATATTGTCAGGGATTCTGGTTTGTGGGATGATGGATGCGCCACCGTAAGCCACAGCCAGAATAACTGCGGCAGCAATCAGGCTTTTGTGCAGTGTTCTCATGATACATTCCTATAAAAATTACAACCATGCTGGCAAGACTGGCG
>JAAYHN010000150.1 GCA_012735395.1 Alcaligenaceae bacterium
CTGAACTTGCGCTGGAAAATGATACAGGAAGCCGTAAAAACCCAATCCGCCCCCACCCTGCTTTATGAAGACCTGACACTGGCCCAGCGGGTTATGCGTGATATGGTTACGCCGGAAACCCGCTCGATTGAAATTGATTCCCGCAGCACCACCCATGCCTTGCTGGAATGGACCAGTATTTATACACCCGCCATTAAAGACAAAATCAAGCATTACAGCGGTGAACGCCCCCTGTTTGAAACGGCACACGTTGATGATGAAATCAATAATGCCCTGTCCCGTCGGGTAAACCTTAAATCGGGTGGTTACCTTATTATTGACCAAACCGAAGCACTCACCAGCATTGACGTTAATACCGGTGGCTTTGTTGGTGGCCGCAATTTCAACGATACCATTTTCAAAACCAATCTTGAGGCCGCCGTGGCTATTGCACGCCAGTTACGCATTCGCAACCTGGGCGGCATTATTATCATTGATTTCATTGATATGGATAACAAAGAACACCAGGATGCGATTCTGGCTGAACTGCAAAAGGCCCTTGATAAAGACCGGACCAAAACCACCCTGAACGGTTTTTCACAATTGGGCCTGGTTGAAATGACCCGCAAGCGCACCCGTGATTCATTGTCACACCAGCTATGTGAACCCTGCCCCACATGCGATGCCAAAGGCTCGGTACAAACAGCCAGAACGGTTTGCTATAACATTCTCAGGGAAATTTTGCGAGAGGCAAAGCAATTTAACCCCAAAGAGTTTCGCCTGATTGCCTCACAAAGTATTATTGATTTGTTTCTTGAAGAAGAAAGCCATTACCTGGCAACACTGGGTGATTTTATAGGCAAGCCAATTACCCTTGAGGTTGACACTGCCTATACCCAGGAAATGTATGACATCGTACTAATGTAAAACTCAGCCGTGCCCCGGCTTAACCCGGGATTGCATTTTAATAATACGGTCTTCCAGGTGTGCCGAGGTTTGCAATGCAATAAGTGGCGTTTTGGAGTCTTCATTTTTTTCAAGACGCAAAACAATACTTTGCCCGTCAAAGGTTTCAGGGTCTGCCTCCAGGTCAATATATTTTTGCAACAGCTCGTTAATGGAAGCCTGCGCCTGCATTAAATACAGGTCGAGTGTATCTTCGGTTGCATCCCTGAATGCATTTTCAATTGTTTTGGATAAATCCCAGGTAAAGAACATTAAGGCATTGGGACCTTTTACTTCGGGATGCTCGTATCCCCAGGAGCTAATCGTATGCTGCGTTTTATCTGACATTAATCTACCATTAAAAAAACATAAAAAGCCGGGTGTATTAACAATAACAAAACCGACGTTAAATTAATTATTATCGTTTACTCATCACGAAACTGTATTTTATATAAAGATGCGTACAATCCGTTATTTTTCAAGAGTTCATTATGATTGCCGGTTTCAACAATACGCCCCCGGTCAAGCACAATAATGCGATCAGCATTTTGTACGGTAGACAAGCGGTGGGCAATCACAAAGGTTGTACGGCCCTGCATTAACACATCAAGAGAAGCCTGTACCTGGCGTTCGGATTCATTATCAAGGGCAGAGGTCGCCTCATCAAGAATCAGGATACGTGCATTTTTGATTAAGGCCCTGGCAATGGCGAGACGCTGCCGCTGTCCACCGGAAAGCCAGGCACCATTTTCACCAATATGCGTTTGCAACCCATCAGGCAGCGTTTCTACAAAATCAAGCAAATTGGCTGATTTTAACGCTTCTTTTATTTGCGCCTCGCTCGCGTCCCGGTAAGAACCATAAGCTACATTCTGTGCAATCGTTCCTTCAAAAAGAACCACCCCCTGACTGACCAGGGCCATGTTTTCCCGCAGGCTTTTTAAAGAAATATCGGCAAGATCATGCTCATTGATATATATATGGCCGGAATCCGGTTTGATAAAGCGGGGAATCATATTTGCCAGGGTTGTTTTACCGCTTCCCGAACGGCCTACAAAAGCGATGGTTTCACCCAGCCCGACCTCAAAGGAAATACCTGACAGGGTATCATGGCCCGCTTCGGGGTAACGGAAACTGACATTATCAAACCTGATATCCACCTTGTTACCCAGCACCAATTGCTGTTTGCCCTGGTCTATTTCTTTAGGCCCGTCAATCAGGGTAAAGACACTTTCTGCGGCAACCAGCATTTTCTGGGCCTTGGAAGCGACATTAGTCAATCGTTTGACCGGGTCAAAAATTTGGGCCAGGGCAGTCACAAATGCCACGAAAGCGCCAACGGTGAGCGTACCGGCATTACCTTGATATAAGGCCGTTGCTATGACGGCAGCGACCGCAAATGAAATACATAATTGAGTGAGCGGCGTAAGGGCGGCATCTGCCGAAGCCTTGCGCATGGCAAACTTTCTTAAGGCGGCATTGACCACGGAGAAACGGGACTGTTCGTATTGATAACCGCCAAACAGTTTAATAACCCGCTGCCCTTCTATACCTTCTTTAACCACCTGTGTTAACTCGGCATTCATATTGATGGTTTGGCGATTGATGCGCCGCAGCCGTTTGGTGAAATATTGTGCAATTAGAATGGTTAAGGGAAAAACCAGCAAAATAATCAGGCTGAGCTGCCAGGACAAATACAACAACATACCCAACAAAGCCAATACAACAAACGTTTCCCGCACAATAATGGTAAAAACTTCTGTGGCGTAGTCGGTCACATCACCGGCATCAATCGTGAAGCGATTCATTAAGCGCCCGCTATCGCCTTTCTGAAATTCGCTGTCTGGCAAAGACAGCAGGCTATTGTACATGTCTGCACGCATGCCCAGCAAAACATTATTGGCAACCCAGGCCAACAAATACCCGCTTAGAAAATTACACACCCCACGCAACAGAAACAAGCCAATTACCGCCACCGGCATCAACCAGATGTAATACGTTTTGGCACCATTAAAACCATCGTCAAGCAAGGGCTTCATGATATAAGCCAATGCCGGTTGGGTTGCCGCACCTGCAGCCACAAAAACCATCGCAACCAGCAGCCCTTTCCAGTACTGCCCCACCCGGCCATAGATTTTTTTCCATAGTTCAGGATTCACTGCCTGGGTGCCTTCACGGTGTTTTTTCTTAAATAAACTCAACGGATACTCTCTTATCAATCTGCCAAGCTAGCAATTTTAACGGTTTCGCCATAAACATGCTGAAAAGTTTATGTTTTCTTCTAATCAGGATAAAATTTGTCGGATGAAAAACATATCAAGAATTTATTTGCGCCTGCCAAACTGGATTGGTGATGTCTGCATGAGTTTGCCCAGCCTTCATGCCGTTATAAACACGGGCTGCGAAGTCATTGTATGCGCAAAACCCTGGGCAGAAAACCTGTTGAAAGGCCTGCCCGGCATCCAAATATTGAAACTGAGCGGGAAATGGCACAAAGACAGTAAAACCGTTAAAGAACACCGCGCCAAAAACCCGACCCCGGGGAAATCCGTGGGCCTTTTATTGCCCGACTCACTTAGCAGCGCCCTAACCTTTAAGCTGGCAGGACTGTCTTGTGCCGGTTACCGCGACGATGGCCGTTCACTGTTTTTAAAATGGGCCATAAACAAACCTTCTGCCCATTTGCATGCTGTTGAATCCTGGTATTACCTGACGCATACCGCCCTGAAAAAATGGGGTTTTAAATCTGCCACTGCGCCAAGCCCGATACTGGCATTGCCCATCACGAAAGAAGACCAGGCAACAACAGAACAATTACTGAAAAACCACCAGCTTGATAACAGGCCATTTATTCTGATTGCCCCCACCGCTACGGGCAAACACAAGGGAAGGGATAAAGTATGGCCCCTTTTCAGGGAGTATACCCGCCACATGCAGGCACAGGGTTATACCGTTGTCATGTGCCCGCCATCGAACGAACAGGAAATTGCGATTGCAAACGCCCCCGAAAGCCTTTGCCTGCCCCCCATTGGCCTGGCTTCCTTTGTTGCCCTTATAAACAAAGCGGCACTGCTGGTATGTAATGACTCGGGAGTGTCTCATTTAGGCTCACTCACGCAAACACCCCAAATAACCCTTATTGGTGTAACCAACCCGAAACGAACCGGCCCCTGGTCTCCCACCGCCCGTATTTGCGGCAGTATGGATAACTGGCCCAGTCTGGACACGGTCAACGAGCTTAGCATTTCTTTACTGAACCCTTCTGAATAGAATGAAAACTTTCATTATTTCCTTAATTGTTCCCCTGAATTTATGTGTTTTCCTGGTAATCTGCGGTGCCGTACTGGCATTTTTCAGGAAGAAGGCAGTAGGCGCATTAGTCAGCATGGCCGGCATTTTATGGGTATTAATCTGGTCTTTGCCCCTGACCTCTCTTATTTTGGGGGGCATTCTTGAAAACCGTTACCCGCACCAAAACCCTGATGCCATTCCCCAGGCAGAAGCGATTGTTGTTCTGGGAGGCAACACGGCCAACCACAGGGAAAACTGGTTTGCCGAACTGAACGATAGCCCGCTTCACTCGCGGGTTGATACCGCCAGCAAGCTCTATCATGCGCAACGGGCACCAAAAATCATTGTATCGGGCGGGGCGCTTTCCGGTAGCGTTAGCGAAGCCAAAGGCATGGCGGCCAGACTGGTTGCCAAAGGTGTTCCCGAATCTGCCATCGTGCTTGAAAATGAAAGCACGACCACTTACGAGAATGCCAAATACACCGCCAGTGAATTAATCCGGAATAATATCCGGTCTATCATCCTGGTGACCTCTGCCCTGCACACGCCCAGGTCAATGGCGGTATTTGAACGCTTGCCGCTGGAGGTAACGGCCGCCCCGAATCCGCCTCAAATCACCATCCCCGATGACCCCGATTTTATTAGCTACCTTCCAAACGCGCGCGCCCTGAACGCCAGCCGTTCCATTATCAAGGAATATATAGGCCTTATTGTTTACTGGTTCCGTGGCTGGGTTTAACAGGTTTATTTACCCGCACGCTCTGCCAGCCACTCACGGTAGGCTGCTTCTGTATCAATGGCCAGTTTTTCAGTTGAAAAAACACCTTCATCATACAGCCACTGATGTGCGGCAACGCTCATTTTCTGTCTTAATGCCGGGTCTGCAATCAGGCGTTCAAGTGCCTCAGCCAGGGCAGCCCTGTCTTTACTTGGCACTAAAAAGCCGGTTTCACCATTTTTGAACATTTCCGATACGCCCCCCACATCGGTGCCAATAACCGGCAAACCGCTCATTTGGGCTTCGACATAAACCGTTCCGGAGGCCTCCTGCTCTGTTGCCAGTGCAAAAATATCACTGCCGGCCAGCAGGTTGGGCACATCTTTGCGATATCCCATTAAATGAACCCGGTCTTCCACCCTGTTTTTCTGGACAAAAGCCTGCACCTGTTCATAGGTAGGGGAACCGGCTCCCACCAGCACCAGATGCAAATCGGGATATTTTTCAAATAAGGGCAGCATGGTATCTATGAGAAAAACATGGCCCTTTTTCTGGCGCATGACGGCAACACAAATAACCACAATAGCAGTTTCGGGCAAACCCAACTCTTGCCGCAAACTGGAGTGTTCTACCGGATCCGGCTTTTGCACAGGTGAATAGATGGTTTTGACCTTATAGCCGGGCACCCCTTTTTCATGAACCATGTTTTTTACATGATTGCTAACCGTGGCAACACGGTGCGGTAACCAGGTGTAGGACAATAAAGAACCTATCGGGGCCGCCAGGTGGCGGGTACGCACAATTAACGGGGTGCCTGCCAGGTGCGCACCCAATGCGGCAATCAGGGTGTCTTTCCGGCTATGGGTATTAAGCACATCAAACTGGCCCTGCTTCAGGATTTCCCTGAATTTAAAAACACCTTTAATAAAATTGCCAACCCCACCCATGGGCACGGTATGCACCGTAAAGCCCTGGTCCCGCATCCGTTCTACCAGTTGGGCTTCAGGCCTGCAGGCCAGTTCAATGTGGTGGCCACGCTCACGCATGGCGATCATTTCCTTGAAAATACGGTGTTCTTGCCCGCCAAAAGCGACAGCGGCTTCCGAGTGCAGGACTTTCAATGGTTTTTGTTCTGCCGTTTTTTTCTTATTCATTCGTAATTTACCTCAAATTCCCCATACTGCTTGGTGGACTGGATTTTTTCAAACAAGGCATCAGCCATGCGAACACGCCATTCATTGCCCAAAACAACCTCGCAACTGAACCCTTTGGGTGATTGCAGGCTTAATTGAACCCGTACCCCCGGCACCCCGTTTTCAGGTTCTGCCCGGTAAGGGTTAAGCAAGGATTTCAATGCCTTGACGCTAATTTCTTTATTGAGCCTGATTTGCAAACTGCGGGCCTTTTCTTCACGCGCCAGCTGCAGGTCATACAAACTTTCTACGCTTACCCGCAACACACCGGTAAATGAATTGGTTTTGATTTTGACCTTGGCAAGCAGAAGATGGTCGGTCTTGAGATTATGACGATACTGTTCATATATGGAAGACGGGCACAGCAATTCTATCTGGGCAGTACCATCATCTATCAGCAGGAAATAAAGCCGGTTGTCACCATTTTTATTTTCGGTTTTCAAGGTGAAACTGCGCAGGCCAATCAATACCCCGGCCAGCCATTGCGGCTCGCGCGATTCATGCAGTTTGGCCAATGTGCCAGGTACAAAGCGACGCACTTCGTCACGCCATACTTCAAACAGATGATGGCTGAAAAAGAAACCCAGCGCATTTTTTTCTTCGATTAATTGGGTATGCAGTGACCAGGGTACCACCTTACCCATTTCAAGCTGGACGATCGTACTGGAATCATCACCAAACAGGGAAACCTGGTTGGCACTTTTTTCAGCCTGTTCCGCCGCCTCTACCGCCTGCGGCAAGGCCGCCAGCAAAGCCGCACGATTGGCATCAATGGTATCGAATGCACCAGCCCGGATTAAGGCTTCCATGGTACGCCGGTTAACGGTATGACGGTCAACCCGCTTACAGAAATCGTATAAATCAACAAAAGGCCCGCCTTCTTCCCTGGCCCGGAGAATTTCTTCAACGGCCCCCTGCCCGGTTCCCTTGACGGCCCCCAAACCATAACGGATGGTACGGGGCGGTTTTCCTTTGGCACTGTATTCGTCCATGACCGGTTCAAACCTGAATACCGACTGGTTCACATCGGGTGGCAATACGGTAACACCGTTATCTACCGCATCCCGCCAGAAAATCTGTACCTTGTCGGTATCATCCATATCCGAAGAAATGGTGGCGGCAATAAATTCGGCGGGATGGTGTGCCTTGAGCCAGGCGGTTTGATAGGCAATCAGGGCATAGGCGGCTGAGTGACTCTTGTTGAAGCCATAACCGGCAAATTTTTCCATTAAGTCGAACAGGGTTACCGCCAGCTCACCATCGTAACCCTTTTCTAGCGCCCCCTTTTCAAACAATTCCCGGTGTTTGGCCATTTCTTCGGGTTTTTTCTTGCCCATGGCACGCCGCAGCAAATCGGCGCCACCCAGACTATAGCCCCCGATAATTTGCGAAATCAGCATCACCTGTTCCTGATACACGATCACGCCATAGGTACTGCTTAGGGTGGATTCAAGATCAGGGTGGAAATAATCAACCGTTGCCCTGCCGTGCTTACGGTTAACGAAGTCATCAACCATGCCCGATTCAAGCGGGCCCGGACGATACAGGGCCAGCATGGCGATAATATCTTCAAAGGTGCTGGGCAGCAGTTTTTTAAGCAGCTCTTTCATGCCGCGTGATTCCAGCTGGAACACGGCCGTGGTATTGCCTTCGCACAGGATACGGTAAGCATCCGGGTCGTCAAGCGGCAAGGCCATCACATCAAAGTCGCGCTTGCTTTCATTGAACCGTTGCACATAGCGCACGGCCCAGTCCAGGATGGTCAGGTTGCGCAGGCCCAGAAAGTCAAATTTGACCAGACCGACATCTTCCACGTCACCCTTGTCATACTGGGAAACCACACTGCTTTCACTGCCCGGCTGGCAATATAATGGGCAAAAATCAGTCAGCTTGCCGGGTGCAATCAGAACGCCCCCCGCGTGCATGCCAATATTGCGGGTCAAACCTTCAAGCGGTTTGGCCAGGTCTACCAATGCCTTGACTTCTTCGTCGGTTTCATAGCGACGCCTGAATTCGGGCTCTTCGGCCAGGGTTTTTTCAAGGGACCAGGGGTTGGCCGGATTAAAAGGAATCAGTTTGGAAAGCCCGTCACACAAGGAATAAGGCAGCTCCAGCACCCGCCCCACATCACGTACCACCGCCTTGGCACCCAGCGTACCAAAAGTGGCAATCTGGCTGACCGCATCCCGTCCGTATTTGTCTTTAACGTATTCAATGACTTTTTCACGGTTATCCTGGCAGAAGTCAATATCGAAGTCGGGCATGGAGACCCGTTCCGGGTTAAGGAAACGTTCAAATAGCAAGTCATAACGGATGGGGTCAAGATCGGTAATACCCAGTGAGTACGCCACCAGCGAACCGGCCCCCGAACCACGGCCGGGCCCAACGGGAACCCCGTTATTTTTACCCCAGTTGATAAAGTCCTGAACGATCAGGAAGTAGCCGGGGAACCCCATTTGAATAATGGTTTTACATTCCCAATTCAGGCGTTCGGTATAGGCCGGATATTGTTTAGTGCGCTCTTCTTCATCGGGAAACAGCTGGACCATCCGTTTTGCCAACCCTTCTTCGGCCAGCTGGACCAGATAATCATCAAGGGAAATACCGTCTGGCGTAGGGAATACAGGTAGTTGCGGCTCTCCGAGGACCAGACTCAAGTTACAGCGCTTGGCAATTTCAACCGCGTTTTCAAGTGCCGACGGAATATCATGAAACTTGCGATGCATTTCCGCAGAGCTGAGCATATACTGCTCTTCGGTGAAACGTTTTTGCCGTTTGGGATTGCCCAGCAACTCGCCATCGGCAATACAAACCCGGGCCTCATGCACCCGGTAATCATCTTTTTTCAGGAACTGGATCGGGTGCGTTGCCACCACCGGTAAATTGCAGGTGGCAGCCAGGCGCACGGCATCCTGTACATAAGACTCATCTGCCTCAAAACCGGCACGCTGCAATTCTATATAAAACGAACCGGGAAACAGGGTTTCCCATTCTTTGGCAAGCGAGACGGCCAGTTCCTGTTTACCTACTTCAAGCGCATGCCCGATATCGCCGTGGCGCCCGCCCGATAGAACAATTAACCCATCACCCAGTTCTTTAAACCATTCCTTGCGGATTTCTGCATTACCCTTGTACTGATTGCTTAACCAGGCACGGGAAAGCAGTTCACACAGATTGTGATAGCCCGCATGGTTTTTAACCAGCAACAGGCAGCGGAAGGGTTTTTCACGATCCTGCTCGTTGGTAATCCATACATCACTGCCCGCAATGGGCTTGATTCCCTTGCCACGCGCGCCACGGTACAGTTTGACAAAACCAAAGGTATTACATAAATCGGTCACTGCCAAAGCGGGCTGGCCGTATTTGACCGCTTGCCCGATCAGGTCATCGAGGCGGGCAATGCCATCCACCACTGAAAACTCGGAGTGGGCTCGCAAATGGACGAATAAAGGGGAGGTATTTTCTGAAGTCATGGACAGGATTGTATCAACGAATAATGGTTTCCCATGCCTTTTGCAACCGTTTTACCGATACAGGCATGGGGGTTCTGAGTTCCTGTGCAAACAGGGCAACACGCAACTCTTGCAACAGCCAGTGAAAGTCATCCAGGCGCTCATCTTTGGCGCCTTTAAGGGAATTGCGCATGCGCTGGTAATTAACCAGCAAGGGTGCCATATCGGCCATGAGCCTGGCATCCCGGGCGGGGTCGTTACGTAATTTATCAATCCGTGCCGAAGTGGCTTTCAGGTAACGGGAAAAATGCACCAGCTGCGCATAGGGATTTTTCTTCAGGAAGTTTTTATTAAGCAGGACATTCAAATTAGCCACCATATCATCATAAGCCGCTTTATTGGCCTTGATTGACGGCAGCTTTTTCTGTACTGCGGCCCATTCTGCCAGAATGGTTCCGGCCAGACGGGCAATTTCCTGTACCAGCAAGCCCAGCCTGCCCTTGGCATCATTTTTTCTTTGTTCAAAGGCCTTTTCGTCTTCCGGCCAGGGGTTGGCCAGACATGACTGCATAAGTGCACAATCCATAATCTGGTCCCGCAAGTCTTCCTGTGAACCCAGTGGCATATAGATCATGCTCATGCGGGTTAAATCGCTAATATTTTTACTTAAAAACTTGACCTGGTCTTTAAGGCCGATACGGAACAGGCGCAGCAAACCCTCCTGATGTTTTTGGCGTGCCGTTTCCAGATCATCAAACACATCAAGATCGCAGGATTCCCCGTTATCCACCAGGGCGGGATAGCCGATAATAGACTGGTTTTTCTTGCGGATTTCCAGCAGTTCGGGCAGTTTCCCAAAACTCCATTCGGTAATGTTTTCGGAAGCCAGCACCTGGGCCACGTCCTGGTCTTTACTGGCAAGACGCTGGAAGGTTTCCTGTGCCTGCATGCCATGTTCGGCTTTCAGCTGGTCAAGGTTACGGCCGGCTGACAGCATGCGGCCATGTTCATCCACCACCCTGAAGTTCATGAACAGGTGCGCCGGCAATGTTTCAAGCTTGAAATCCTCTTCCTTGACCCGGACTTTACACTCTGCCCAGATATCAGCGGCAATCGCATCCAGTAACGACATGCCCGGGTTATCAAGACGTTCAAACCAGCGGTTATGGAAACCGGCGGCATAATCGGGTAATGGTACACAATGACGACGCAGTTTTTGTGGCAGGGATTTCAGCAGCAAATGCACTTTTTCTTTCAGCATGCCCGGCACCAGCCACTGGCAACGTTGCCCTTCAATCTGGTTCAGGGCATAAACGGGAATGGTCATGGTGACGCCGTCTTTGGGAGAACCCGGCTCAAAATGGTAAGCCAGCGCTAAATCAATGCCATCCCATTCCAGTTTTTTGGGAAAAACGTCGGAAGTAACCCCGGTCGCCTCATGCTGCATGAGCTCGTCTTTATTCAGGACCAGCTGGTCTTTTTCCTGGGCCGGCAAGCCTTTGTACCAGCTTTCAAGGGTCGCCGTCTGGTACACATCCTGGGGAATTTGTTTATTGTAGAAAGCGAAAATAAGTTCATCATCTACCAGGATATCGGGCCGGCGTGACTTATGTTCAAGCTTTTCAATTTCCTGGATCAGGCGCCTGTTGCGTACAATAAAAGGCAGTTTGGAATTGATATCCCCGGCCACTAACGCACTGCGAATAAAAATCTCGCGGGATTCCTGTGCGGCGATGCGACCATAATGCACCTTGCGGCCATTATAAATTTGCAAGCCATATAAGCTGGCTCTTTCATTGGCCTGGACCTGGCCCAGTTTTTCATGCCATTGCGGGTCTGACCATTGTTTTTTCAGCAAATGGCTGCCCACGGACTCTATCCAGCGAGGGTCAATTCTGGCAATACAGCGGGCAAACAATCTTGAGGTTTCCACCAGTTCTGCCGCCACAATCCATTTACCGGCCTTTTTATGCAAAGTGGAGCCCGGGTGGATAAAGAAGCGGATATCACGTGCCCCCTGAAAATGCGGCGCTTCATCGCTTTTAAAACCGATATTACCCAACAGGCCGGTTAACAATGCCTTATGGATTTGCTCATAGGTCGCTTCTGTCTGGTTAATCCGCCAGCCCTGCTCACCGACCAGGCTGCTTAATTGGGTGTGCACATCATGCCATTCCCGCAAACGCAGCGGAGACAAAAAAGAGGCCCTTAATTTTTCTACCAGTTTTCTTTGTGAGGCCTTATGCGCCACCGCCTCTTTATACCAGTTCCACAACTTGAGATAAGACATGAACTCGGATTTGTCATCTTTGAATTTGGCATGTGCCTGGTCACTGGCTTCTTTGGCATTGAAGGGGCGTTCGCGCGGGTCTTGAATAGACAGGGCCGATGCAATTAACAACATTTCTTTCAGGCATTGCTGTTCTTTGGCTGCCAGGATCATGCGGGCAATCCGGGGGTCAACCGGCAAATGCGCCAGGCTGCGCCCGATCTGTGTCAGTTTATTGTTTTCATCAATAGCCCCCAGTTCCTGCAATAAGTGATAGCCATCGGCAACCGCTTTGCCGGTGGGTTTATCGACAAACGGAAAGGCTTCCACATCATTCAGGCGCAATGCCTTCATACGCAAAATAACCGACGCCAGTGATGAACGCAAGATTTCAGGATCGGTAAACGGTGTACGGCGCTTGAAATCATCTTCGTCGTAAAGACGGATACAGACACCGGGGCCAATACGGCCACAACGTCCGGCCCGCTGATTGGCCGAAGCCTGGCTGACCGGTTCAATTTGCAGCTGCTCTACCTTGTTGCGCCAGGAATAGCGTTTGACCCTTGCCAGACCACTGTCAACCACATAGCGGATGCCAGGCACGGTTAAAGAGGTTTCCGCCACGTTGGTGGCCAGAATCACCCGCCGCTGGTTAGTGGAAGGATGAAAAATACGCTCCTGGTCGGCCTGGGACATGCGGGCAAACAGGGGGAGCACCATGGTGCTGGCCGGATGATGCTTGCGCAAGGCTTCGGCTGCCTCACGGATTTCCCGTTCACCGGGTAAAAAAACCAGGACATCGCCCGGCCCATGCAAGGCACATTCATCAACCGCATCGACAATACCGTCAATCAGGTCTTTTTCTTCATCCCGGTCAAGGCGGCTTTGCTCGGGCTGCGCGGGAGCATTGTCTTCGTCATCAAAAAAACGAATGGGCCGGTAACGTACTTCGACAGGGTACAAACGCCCGGACACTTCAACAACCGGCGCTTTTTTCCCGTTTTTATCGGCAAAGTGCGTGGCAAAGCGATCGGCATCAATGGTGGCCGAGGTGATAATGACTTTTAAATCTTTACGCCGGGGCAGCAGCTGCTTTAAAAAACCCAGCAGAAAATCAATATTCAGGCTGCGTTCATGGGCTTCATCGATAATAATCGTGTCATAGCGACGCAACAGCGGATCACGCTGGGATTCGGCCAGCAAAATACCATCGGTCATTAATTTGATGGCGGCACCCGGGCCGGTTTTGTCGCTGAAGCGGATTTGATAGCCAACCCATTCACCCATGGGCGTATTCAATTCCTGGGCAATGCGTTTGGCCACCGAAGTAGCAGCCAGCCGACGTGGCTGGGTATGGCCGATCATGCGTTTCAGGCCACGGCCAAGCTCAAGGCAGATTTTGGGTAATTGTGTTGTTTTTCCGGAGCCGGTTTCACCACAAACAA
>JAAYHN010000151.1 GCA_012735395.1 Alcaligenaceae bacterium
CAGGATATCCAGTACGTTGATCACACCATGACCGCCGCCGACCTGACCCAGGTGGGCAGTGATACCGAGTCACTGGTGCTGTCCCGTGCCGTCAAGCACCATGTAGAGCACCGCATTCTACTGAATGGGCACAGGACCGTCGTATTCAAGTAAGCGACAAGCCCAGGGTATTGAGCGCCGAGGCTTTCAGCCAGCGCTCAAATAACAGTATTGTTTCTGATACATTCTGTTCATCCGGGTAACCAAAATAATAAGACTGTTTTACCGGCAGGATAGCAGGAACCGGCATGACAAAACGTCCGCTTTTGATATGCTCCCTGGCAATAAAGGCGGGCACCAGTGCCATTCCCAAACCGGCATCCACTGCCGCCAGCAACATGGTAAAAACCTCATATCTGGGCCCGGCCAGGAGCTGTGGCTCAAATTCATAGCCGTTATATTCATACCATTGCAGCCAGGCATCGGCCCGCGTCATCATGTGCAAATGAGTCAGTTCGGCCAGTGCCTTGACCCCTTTGTGCCTGACCCGGGCCAGCAACTGTGACGAACATACCGGTATCATTTCCTCTTCCTCAAACAGGCTGATGCTGCGGGTATTGGCCCAGGGTTCTTCGGCATGATAAATAGCCGCATCGACCGGATAATCCTTGAACAGGAAAGGTGTCGTTTTCACCGACAGGCTAATGGAAATATCGGGGTAAAGCCGCTGAAACCCGGCCAGCCTGGGAATCAGCCAGGTGGTTGCCAGAGTGGGCAAGGTGCCAATATGCAGGCTGCGCCCCATGCCGGCCCGGCTGATCAGGCCAAACGTGTCTTTCTGCAACTGTTCAAGATGATGACGTACCCTGGCGGCATATTCCGCACCGTGACTGGTTAAGGCAATCCGGCGCCGGACCCGGGTAAACAGCTGCACGCCCAACCGCTCTTCCAGCCCGCTAACCTGCCGGAACACGGCACTGTGCGTTAATGAGAGTTCTTCGGCCGCACGGGAAAACGAGCCCAGCCTTGCCGAGGCCTCAAATGCCTGCAATGCCCCCAGATTCGGTATTCCTTTACGCATGATTCTTTCCTGTATGCGGGTTCAAAGTGAGTATATTGCACTAGATTGTGCGTTTTTATCAATTGCCATGTGAGAAAATGGCACATAAAATAAGCTCATTGTATTATTTGTATACCTATAAAACCAGTTACCTTAGGAGTCAACGCATGTCAGCCAATCCATCTTTCCACTGGGACGACCCACTATTGCTTAACGAACAATTAAGCGATGAAGAGCGCATGATCCGTGACGCAGCTCACGCTTACTGCCAGGACAAACTCGCCCCGCGTGTACTGGAAGCTTTCCGCCACGAAAAAACCGATCCCTCCATTTTCCGGGAAATGGGCGAACTGGGCTTGCTGGGCGTAACCATTCCGGTTGAATACGGTGGTTCAGGCCTGAATTATGTTTCCTATGGCCTGGTGGCCCGTGAGGTGGAGCGCATTGACTCGGGTTACCGCTCCATGATGAGCGTGCAGTCTTCTTTGGTGATGGTGCCTATCAATGAGTTTGGCAGCGAAGAACAGAAACAGAAATACCTGCCAAAACTGGCCACCGGCGAATGGATTGGC
>JAAYHN010000152.1 GCA_012735395.1 Alcaligenaceae bacterium
AGCCCACATCTTCAGTCTGACAAATTCAAGATTCTGGGTGTGACCGGTTCAAAACGCTTAACCTCCTTGCCCGATGCCAGAACATTTAATGAGATGGGGATGGAAGGCTTTAATGCCAATGGCTGGTTTGGTTTTTTTGTGCCTGCCGCCACGCCTGAGCCGATTGTGAACCTGCTAAGTGACAAAATCCAGAAAGTCATGAAAATGCCAAAAATTCATGATCGTTTAACCGATATGGGCCTGATTCCTGTGGGCAATTCAGCCGCTGACTACGCCAAAATAGTCAAAGAAGATTTGGCTGAATATGGCAAGGTCGCCAAGGAAACCGGCATCCGGATGGATTAATTCCGGGTATTTTATTTAAATGGCAGATTCATCAGGAGACAATAACGTAATGAGCCATATCAAGCATAAATTCTGGCCCAAGGGGGTTCCGGCCAGGGGGACAGTGCCCCAGGTCACGCTGCCCCATTATCTTGAAACCGCCGCTTTGCGTTACCCGGACAAAACGGCCATCGTGTATTGCGGCAGGCGAATCAGTTACCGGGAACTGAAGCAATATACCGATGCCATGGCCGGTTTTCTGCAACAGAAAATGCGGCTGGGCAAAGGTGACCGTGTCTTGCTGATGAGCCAGAACTGCCCGCAGTTTGTAATTGCATATTATGCCGTCTTGCAGCTGGGGGGTGTGATTGTGCCGGTGAATGCGATGTGTACCACGTCTGAAATCCAGTATTATATGGCAGACAGTGGTGCCCGTTGCGCCTTTGTGGCACAAGAGCTGTTAAAGCAGCTTGCGCCGTGCATGGAAGGCAATATGGCAGATGGGCTGAAGCATGTGGTGGTACATGCTTACAGTGATTTCGTGGAAGACCTGGCTGCCCCGGATTTGCCCGACTTTGTGACGCAAGGCAGTGAATTTACGGTAACTGACGGCATGGTTTTGTTTTCAGATGCCCTGAATGCCGGTTTGGTGGCTGAACCGGTACAAACCGGCCCCGATGATTTTTGTGTATTGCCTTATACATCGGGTACCACAGGTAAGCCCAAGGGATGTATTCATACCCATGCCACCTTATTGGCGTCACTGGTGAGTTCAGCCATCTGGCGTAATTTGCATGCTGAGTCAGTGATGCTTTCAGTGGCCCCCATGTTTCATATGCTGGGCATGCAAAATGGCATGAATATGCCCATTATGTTGGGTGCCACGTTAATTATGATGCCACGCTGGAACGCCGGTCTGGCCTTGAGACTTATGGAACAACATCGGGTGTCGGTCTGGACGGCACCCCCCGCGATGGTGCTGGACTGTTTTTCACAAGCCGATGCCCTGCAACGGGACCTGTCCAGTCTGAGCCTGTTGTCAGGGGGCGGGGCAGCCATGCCCGAAGCCATTGCCGCCATGCTTAAAGAGCGGTTTGGGATTGTGTATAACGAGGGTTATGGCATGACGGAAACCGCGTCTTTTCTGCATTGCAATCCGCTTGAAAACAGTAAGCGCCAGTGCCTGGGCATCCCAACCCAGGGGGTGGATTCCCGTATTGTTGATCCGGCCACCTTGCAGGAATTACCGCAGGGAGAGGTGGGTGAGCTTATTACCAGCGGGCCGCAAGTCATGAAAGGCTATTGGCAAAACGAACAGGCCAATCAGGAATCCTTCCTTGAACGTGATGGCCGGGTTTTCTTCCGTACCGGCGACCTGGCACGGATTGATGAAGACGGTTACTTTTTCATGTGTGACCGGCTTAAGCGGATGATTAACGTATCGGGTTATAAAGTCTGGCCCAGTGAAGTTGAAAATACCTTCTACGATCATCCGGCCATTCATGAGGTGTGTATTGTGGGCATCCAGGACAGTGCCAAAGGTGAGCGGGTCAAGGCCTTGGTGGTGCTTAAGCCAGCGTATGAAGGTAAAGTGTCAGAACAGGATTTGATTGCCTGGGCCAGGGAAACCATGGCGGTTTACAAGGCACCCAGGCAGGTTGAATTTGTAGACGCATTACCGAAATCCAATACCGGTAAAATCATGTGGCGTAAACTGCAGGCAGAGCAAAACAATATGTCAGGAGAAAATCAATGAGTCAGGCGTCAAGGCCGCCCTTACAGGGCGTAAAAGTACTGGATTTAACCCGTTTGTTGCCGGGCCCGGTGTGTGCCATGCATTTGGCCGATATGGGGGCAGAGGTGGTGAAGGTGGAAGATACCGGTGCCGGTGATTATGCCTGGGCAGCCATGCGTTCCCAGGTTAACCGTAATAAACGGGCTATGCGGCTGGATTTGAAAAAAGCGGAAGGCAAGGCCCTGTTCCTGGACTTGTGTGAAAAAGCTGATGTGGTGATAGAGGGGTTCCGGCCCGGCGTGATGGAGCGGCTGGGGGTGGGCTATGAGGTAGTCAAACAGCGTAACCCGGCCATCGTGTATTGCAGCATGACGGGGTATGGGCAAACCGGCCCTTCCAGCCAGGCAGCCGGCCATGATATTAACTATATTGCCAAGGCCGGTATTGCCGATCAGATTGGAAATGGTACGGGCAAGCCGGCCCTGTCCAACCTGCCTTTAGCCGATTTGCTGGGCGGTGCCTCCACTGCCAGCATTGGCATACTGGCGGCCTTGTTTGATGCACAGCGCACCGGCCAGGGCAGGCTGGTGGATATTTCCTTTTCCGACGGCATTCTGGCGTATGCCGGTTTACCCATGGCCACCTTGAACGAATTTGGGCAGGCAGCCCCCGCCGGGGTCACCAAGTTAACCGGGGCAGCAGCTTATTACGGTTTTTATGAAACGGCAGATGGCCGTCATATTGCCGTGGGGGCCTTCGAGAAAAAATTCTGGGATGTGTTTTGTGAGCTGGTTGGGCGTGAAGACCTGAAGCCATTGCATGATGCGCCCGAGCCGGAAAAAAATGATTATGCCAGGCAAGAGCTGGCCCGCCTGATTGCCGCCCACGACTTCGCCTGGTGGAGCGCCAAACTGGAAGGCAGTGACTGCTGCGTCACGCCTGTTTTAAACTTGAATGAAACTGCCGATGATGTCCATTTTAAAGAGCGGGGCATGATTATTGAATCTGCCGGTGAACAGGGTAAAACAGTGCATCAGTTGGGCAGCCCATTCAAAATGAGCGGGTTTGAATTTGCCATTCACAAGCCGTCACCCGCCGCCGGGCAGCATACCGTGGAAGTGTTGCAGGATTGGGGGGTGGGTAGTGAACGTATCCGGCAATTACTGGATGACGGGGTGGTGGTTCAGGGCTGAGTGCTGTTTAACCGTTGTTGGTATTGATTGAAGAAAAAAGGGAATCGTTATTAACGATTCCCTTTTGTTTAAGCATTAATCAAATGGCTTGATTATGCCCATGCACGAGGTGCTGATTTTTTCTTGCCGCGTGAAAAAGACTCTTTATTGCCTTTGCCAAACGGGCGGTCGCTGCCGCGTGATGCCGGACGGCCTTCTTTGGCAGGACGGTCACCACCGAAACCGCCGCGTGATGGGCGGTCACCGAAACCGGCCTTGGCAGGACGATCACCGAAAGAAGGACGATCGCCATCGAAACTGGCGCGGGGTTTGTCAAAAGACCTTTCCTGCTCACCTTTTCTCATGGCAAAACCGGAACGGGATTGCTCTTTGTGTTTGTTGAACCTGCGCTCGCCACCACCATGGCGACCGCCGCCCTTGCCGCCTTTGCGGCCGCGTGAGCTTTCTGCAGTTTTGGTGGGCTCCAGGCCTTCAATCACGTCGGCATTCAGGGTTTGGCCAATGAAGTGCTCGATACGGCGGATTTTATGTCTTTCGCTATGGGTTGCCAGGGTGAAGGCCAGGCCGCTTCGGCCGGCACGGCCGGTACGGCCAATGCGGTGAACGTAGTCTTCGGCCTGCATGGGCAGGTCATAGTTAATGGCATGGCTGATGCCCTGTACGTCAATACCACGGGCTGCCACATCGGTTGCCACCAGCACACGCAGACGGCCACGTTGCAGCTGGTTCAGGGTACGGGTACGCTGGCGCTGGTTCATGTCGCCATGCAGGGCAGAGGCGGCAAAACCTTCTTCGTCAAGGCGGTCGGCCAGGGCATCGGCACCCCGTTTGGTGGCGGTAAATACAATCGCCTGGTCTACGGATGCATCACGCAGCAGGTGATCAAGCAGGCGCATTTTATGGGCGGCATCATCTGCGTACAGCAGGGTTTGCGTAATGTTGGTGTGTTTCTGTTTCTGGTTGGAAATGTCAATGCGCTTGGGTTCGTTCAGCATTTCTGCGGCCAGGCGGGCAACTGAACCTTCAAAAGTGGCAGAGAACATGAGGGTTTGGCGGCTGCCGGGTGTTTTGGCAACAATACTTTCAATATCTTCAATAAAGCCCATGTCCAGCATGCGATCGGCTTCGTCAAGGATTAAGGTGTGAACCTGTGACAGGTTAACGCGCTTTGCATTCAGGTGGTCGATCAAACGGCCTGGGGTCGCAACCAATACGTCTACCCGGCGGGATAGCATCTTGATTTGGGCGCCGTAGGGCATGCCGCCCACAACAGTGGCAATACGCAGGTCTTGAATACCCTGGCCATAGGTTTTTGTGGCTTCAGCCACTTGCTGGGCCAGTTCGCGGGTAGGTGTCAGCACCAGAACCTGCACGCCTGCGCCTTTGTTGGCGGGCATATTGGCAATGCGGTTAAGGGAAGGCAGCATCAAAGCAGCGGTTTTGCCACTGCCGGTTTGGGCAGAAACAATCAGGTCATGCCCTTCCAGTGCCTGCGGGATAGAGGCGGACTGTACTGAAGTGGGTTCTGTATAACCGGATTTTTTCAGTGCAGCCAAAAGAACGGGCGATAAACCAAGAGTGTCGAATGACATAAATGTCCTTAATAGTGTTAGATAACAAGCCTGGGGATGTGTCTGTTTTGCGCAGAAACATCAAATATCGCAGGCATGAAAAACACGAAAAAGCGCGCTTCATGTGGCGTATGAATGTATGAGCAAACAGAAAACGAAAGGGGTAAGGCCAGACGTGTTGTTGATCGGAGCATCGTGCCGACCGGATCAACCAATGGATGTATTTAAACAGCGCAGGTCAGGGGGTAGGAGCGATGACGACTGGCATGAAGGCTATATGATAGGTAGCCGTAAACTGCTTAAATAAAAAAATGCCAATCAATTTGCAGTAAGGAATGAATAGTAAAGGGTTTTCCCTTGTTTGTAAAGTTTTAACCCTTGTTTATTTGAAATCCAGTGAAAATTGTTGTTTTTCCTGAGTTTTTTGCTGAATTAGTGACCAATCTATCGGTTTCAGGCCATGTGCGGCAAGCCAGTCATTGGCGGCCCTGAAATGGCCATTGCCCAGAAATGGAACAGGGGGGCGGCTGGCCGACAGGGGCGAGGGATGGTTGCTTTTTAAAATTAAATGGCGGCCCTGGCCTGCTTCAATCAGGGGGATTTTGCTTTGGGCATGGGCACCCCAAAGCAGAAAAACACAATGTTCCTGATTGGCAATATGCTGGATGGCAATATTGGTAATGCTTTCCCAGCCCAGCTTGGCATGCGAGGCGGGTTTGCCGTTTTCAACGGTCAGGGCGGTATTCAGCAGTAAGACGCCTTGTTCAAGCCAGGGTTCAAGGCTATTCCGTTCACATTTAACCTGGTTGCCATATTCCCTGCCCAGTTCCTTGAAAATATTACGCAGGCTGGGCGGTGTTTTAATGTGATCGGGTACGGAAAACGCCAGGCCCTGGGCCTGACCCGGCCCGTGGTAAGGGTCTTGCCCCAGTATGACTACCTTGATGTCGGCAGGTGCCAGTGCTTCAAAAACCCGCAGGGGATATGCCGGGTAAATGAGCGCATTTTCCTGCAGGCGCCGGCTCAGGCTGTCATTGATCTTTTGCAGCACAGGCTGTATTTGTGCTTGCCGGAACAGTGCCTGCCAGTGCGGGTGGCAACGCAGGAGATGTTCCGGCAGGGAACCGGTAAAGTGATTGCTGTCCATTTATAGTTGTGCCAGTGCCTGGGCAAGCGCTTGGTGGTAAGTTGGTTTCAGGCTGTTTAGGTTGGCCAGCCAGGTCTGGTATTGTGCCGGTGCATTGGCCTGTTCAAAATGGGGCGGGCTCCAGGTGGAACCCGGGAAGTGCCGGTCATTTTTATAGCGTGGAATAATATGCCAGTGCAAGTGTGGCACCATATTGCCGAACTGGGCCAGGTTGATTTTTTCTGGCGCGAGAATATCACGTTGCACGCTTTCAACGCAGAAAACATAACGCATGAAAGCCAGTTGTTGGCTTTCTGGCAGATCGCTCATTTCTTTAACGTGCTGCTGCCAGATCACCCGGGTGTAGCAGGGGTAGTCGGGCTCATTGGCATTAATGACACGAACCAGCCCATTTTCCCAAATAAGCTGTTCGTTACCGGCCAGGCATAGAGGGCAGTTGTCCATGTGGTTAATTCCCGATAAAACCGGCAAGGGCAAGACCCGGCTCTTCTTCACGCATGAAGGCTTCGCCAATCAGGAAACCGTATACCTGGTTGTCGGTCATTTTTTTGATGTCTTCATGGGAATGGATACCACTTTCGGTAATGACATACCGGTTTTCCGGAATGAGGGGCAATAAATCCAGGGTATGCTGCAATGAGGTTTCAAAGGTACGCAGGTTGCGGTTATTGATACCGATCAGGCTGGTTTTAAGTTCAAGCGCGGTTTCCAGCTCATCGCGGTCGTGTACCTCCACCAAGACGTCCATGCCCAGTTCAAAGGCCAGTTTTTCGTATTCTTTAAGCTGTTCTTTGGACAGGGCGGACACAATCAGCAAGATGCAGTCTGCACCCAGGGCCCGGGAATGAATGATTTGGTAAGGGTCAACAATAAAGTCTTTGCGCAAAATGGGCAGCGGGCAGGCGGCACGGGCCTGGCGCAGATAATCGTTGGAACCCTGGAAAAACTGGACATCGGTTAACACGGACAGGCAGGTGGCGCCATTGGCGGCATAGCTGCGCGCAATATCGGGCGGGTTGAAAATTTCCCGGATAATGCCTTTTGAAGGAGAGGCTTTTTTTACTTCGGCAATGACCGCAACCTTGCGGGCATCAATTTTTTCCCGCAAGGCATTGGCAAAGCCGCGCACATCCTGTCTGGCCTGGGCTTCACGCAGTAAATCGGCTTCGCTGCGAATTTGTTTCTGTGAAGAAACCTCTTCTTTTTTAACAGTGAGTATATTGGCTAAAATATCGTTCATGAGTTGAATTTCCTTGTGAAGGCGCAGAACGCTTCCATTTTATCCCTAGCGGCGCCGGATGCAATCAGTTCACGGGCCTGGTTGATACCTTCCTGGATGGAAGCGGCTTTATTCCCGGTATAAATGGCCAGGCCGGCATTCAGGATCACGATGTCACGGGCAGGGCCTTCCCGATTGTCGAGGGCTTCACGCATTTTGGCAAGGGATTCTTCCCGGTTGGCCACTTTGAGGCTGCGGTTGGATACCATTTGCATATTGAAGTCTTCGGGGTGAATCTCATATTCGCTGACCACGCCGTCTTTCAGTTCGCCCACCAGGGTGGCGGCGCCCA
>JAAYHN010000153.1 GCA_012735395.1 Alcaligenaceae bacterium
CGCCTCGCACATGGTTTGCAAGCCATAGCGTTGATTATTATCTTCAAGCGCATGCAACATGGTGGTCATTAAACGCACCCCTGAAGCCCCCAATGGGTGCCCCAGCGCTATCGCCCCGCCTCTTGGATTCAGTCTGGCCTCATCAACCTGAAACTCGCGTTGCCAGGCCAAAGGCACACTGGCAAAGGCTTCATTCACCTCAATGTGATCAATATCTGCCGGCTTCAGGCCACTTTTCTCAATGGCCTTGCGACTGGAGCTGATGGGAGCGGTTAACATTAACAAGGGGTCATCACCACGCACATCAAACGCCACAAAACGGGCACGGGGTTTCAGGCCCAGTTTTTCGGCCATGGTCCGGCTCATGATGAGCATGGCTGCCGCGCCATCACTGATTTGCGAGGCATTGCCTGCCGTGACATGCCAGCCAATTTGCGGAAACCGTTGCGCGATGGCTTCGTTTTCAAAGGGCGATTTCAGTTCGGCCAGTTTGCTGGCCTGCGTGCCGGGGCGGATGGTTTCATCTTGATCCACCACGCCATTAACGGTATTGATGGGTAAAATTTCACGTTTGAATAAGCCGCTTTCCCGTGCCTGATGTGCCCGTTCATGAGAGCGGGCACTGTATTCATCCAGCTCTTGCCGGGAAATATCCCATTTTGCCGCCACCAATTCAGCCGATACGCCCTGCGATACCAGACCTGGTTCATAACGCTTCAGGAATTCTTCTCCATAAGGGTTTTGATCCAGTCGGGACACCCCCATAGGCACATGACTCATGGACTCGATACCGCAGGCAATCACGATATCGTAAGCGCCCGCCATAATGCCCTGGGCCGCAAAATGCACGGCCTGCTGGCTGGAGCCACACTTGCGGTCAATGGTGGTGGAAGGAACGTGCTCGGGAAAGCCGGCTGCCAGCCACGCCACCCGGCCCGGCGTACCGGACTGCTCACCTACCTGGCTGACGCAACCGGTAATCACGTCATTTACCATGGCCGGATCCAGCCCGTTACGCTCAACCAGACCCTTTAACAATTGTGCCAATAAATCGGTGGGATGCATTTCGGTAAAGGCACCACCTGCCTTGGAACGGCCAATCGGACTTCTGATGGCATCTACAATTACCGCTTCTTCCATTTCATCTCCTTAAAATGAAACATTTGTCTCATTATTTAAATAATTTAATTGATATTTTGGTATTAATGTATCATAATTTTGTAAAACCGCAAATAATTTAATAAATACCGAGAACAAACCATATGTCTACTTCAGAAACCCCGGATGAAAGCAAACTGGTTAGCGCGCTTGCCAGAGGCATTAACATCCTCAACTGTTTTTCACCGGTTCAATATGAATTAAGCGCCAGGGAAATTGGTGAAAAAACAGGTCTGCCCAAACCTACCCTGTTCCGCTTGCTTGAAACGCTGAGTGAATACGGCCTGATCCGTTACTCCGATCGCTTGTCCAAATATGTGCCGGGGGCCGGTTTATTGAACCTGTCAGCTCCTGTGCTGCAACGCATGACCATCCGACAGATTGCCCGGCCACTCATGCAGGAACTGGCCGACTATATTTCCGGACAGGTTCAACTGGTCATGGGCAGTAAAAACAAGATGTGCTATGTGGAAATTGCACAAGGAGCCAACAGCAAAATATATCGCCCGGAAGTAGGCGTACGCATGTCCATCTCAAAAACCTCCACCGGCCGCGCCTATATCTGCTCTATTCCGGCTGAATTCCGCGAGCGCTACCTGATTGACCTTGAAAAAAAATATCCGGGCCAGCGAGCCTGGTTTGAAGATCGCCTGCAAGACGCGGCCAAAGACCTGGCCACTCTGGGTTTTTGTCGCGGGCACCGCGACTTCCATCGGGAAATTGACGCCATTGCCGTACCCCTTAGAAAGCCCATCGACAACGAGTATTGGATGTTTGCCGCCTCAGTACCGGTTTACAGTGAGGAAAGCAAACGTATCGATGAAGATATCGCCCCCAGACTCATCACTCTGGTACGTACGGTAGAGTCGTCATTAGGCAATCCCAATTACAGTATTTAATCCATTCCTTCCATATTGACAAAAGAGAGAGACAAATGAGAACCGTATTCAGAGACGACCATGAACATTTTCGTACCCAGGTACAACGCTTCATAGAAAAAGAAATCGCCCCTTTTCATGCACAATGGGAAAAAGACGGCATTGTGCCCAGGTCTGTATGGGCCAAAGCGGGCCAGGAAGGCCTGCTTAACTGCATGCTGCCCGAACCCTATGGCGGTGGCGGTGATTTTGGTCACTCTGCCGTACTCATTGAGGAAATGGGCAAGGTCAATGCCAGTGGCCCGGGCTTTAATTTGCATTCTGAAATTGTCGCCCCCTATATTTTCCGCTATGGCACGCCAGAACAGAAAGACCGCTGGCTGCCCGCCATGGCCAGCGGCACTCTCATTGGTGCGATCGCCATGACCGAACCCGGCACGGGCAGCGACCTGAAGGCAATCAGGACTACGGCCAAGCGGGAGGGCGACCATTATATTATTAACGGACAAAAAACCTTCATTACCAACGGCCAGAATGCCGACCTGGTCATCGTAGTGTGCAAAACCGACCCGGATTTGGGCGCCAAAGGCATCTCCCTTATCTGTGTTGAAGCAGGCACACCGGGCTTCAGCAAAGGCCGGAAACTGGAAAAAATCGGCCTGCATGCCCAGGATACCTCCGAGCTGTTTTTTGATAATGTCAAAGTGCCGGTCAGCAACC
>JAAYHN010000014.1 GCA_012735395.1 Alcaligenaceae bacterium
AGCTCCACCGTCTGGCATGATGTGCTGAACCCGGCCAATCAGGAAGTGGTTGCACGCGTTCCTTTTGCCACTATCGAAGAAGTTGACCAGGCAGTCGCCAACGCCAAGGAAGCCTTCAAAACCTGGCGCAACAGCGGTCAGGGAACCCGTATGCGGGTCATGCTGAAGCTGCAGCAACTGGTACGTGAAAACGCGGCCAAACTGGCCGAGCTGATTACCCTGGAACATGGCAAGACCCTGCCCGATGCGGAAGGCGAAGTAGGTCGTGGCCTTGAAGTGATTGAGCATGCCTGCTCTATCGTCAGCTTGCAGCTGGGTGAATATGCCGAAAATGCGGCATCGGGCATTGATGTCTATACAATAAACCAGCCTTTGGGTGTCTGCGCGGGCATTACCGCGTTCAACTTCCCGATCATGCTGCCCTGCTTCATGTTCCCGATTGCGGTTGCCTGCGGCAATACCTTTGTGCTTAAACCATCCGAGCAAGACCCCAGTTCATCCCTGTTTCTGGCCGAGCTGGCCCTTGAAGCGGGCTTGCCACCCGGTGTCCTGAATGTGGTGCACGGTGGCCCCGACGTTGCCAACCGCCTGTGCGAGCACCCCGACATCAAGGCGGTTTCCTTTATTGGTTCCACCCGTGTCGGTACTGAAATTTACCAACGTTCTTCCAATGCCGGCAAACGTTGCCAGGCCATGATGGGCGCCAAAAACCATTGCGTCATTTTGCCTGATGCCGATAAGGAAGTGGCCCTGAACCAATTGGTAGGTGCGGCCTTTGGCGCTGCCGGCCAGCGCTGCATGGCCACCTCCGTTGCCGTAATGGTGGGCCAAACCAAAGAATGGCTGGATGATTTTGTTGAGCGGGCAAAAAAACTTAAGGTCAATGTGGGCAGTGACCGTGCGGCAGACCTGGGTCCGCTGGTATCACCCGCCGCCCGGACCAGGGTTCAAAACCTGATTCAATCCGGTATTGAAGAAGGTGCCAGCTTATTGCTGGATGGCCGTGATATTACCGTTCCGGGCTATGAAAACGGCAACTTTGTCGGCCCAACCATTTTCAGCGATGTCAAGGCTGATATGCGCATTTATTCCGAGGAAGTTTTCGGGCCGGTACTGTGCGTGGTTTGCGTTGATACCCTTGATGAAGCCATTAAATTCATTAACGCCAACCCCAACGGTAATGGCGTGGCAATTTTCACCCAAAGCGGCGGTGAGGCCCGTTACTTCCAGAACCATGTTGATGTTGGCCAGATTGGTATCAATATCCCGATTCCGGTACCTGTCGCCTGGTTCAGCTTTACCGGATCCCGTGGTTCAAAACTGGGAGACCTGGGGCCAAACGGCAAACAGGCCGTCAGTTTCTGGACCCAAACCAAATCCATCACGGCCCGCTGGACGCATCATGCCCAGGGGGTGAATACCACGATTAAAATGGAATAACACAGAAACCGGCAAAGCTGTCTGTAACAATCCATTAAAAAATGGCGATACATTTCACGGTATCGCCATTTTTTCCCGGTCAGGACAGTTCGGGAACCGGATGCAAAGTCAGGCGCGGGCCTGCCTTAAGGATCTGGCTGGGCACATCATGGCCAATCAGCCCGGGCAGCAAGGCACTTGCCTGCAAAGCCGCCTGCAGGTCAACCCCCGTCTCAAGCCCCATCAGCTCAAACATATGCACCATTTCTTCGGTACATACATTACCCGATGCACCGGGCGCATAAGGACAGCCGCCCAAGCCCCCCAAAGAGGCATCAAAGCGGTTGACACCGGCTTCTATGGCCGCATTGGCATTGGCCAGCGCCATGCCCCGTGTATTATGAAAATGGGCGGTTAATTCCAGTTCGGGAAAACGTGCCGCAACCGCAGCAAACAAATCCCGGACCTGGGTTGGATAAGCCATGCCGGTGGTATCGCACAAGGTCACACCCCGCACACCCAGGCTGGCGAAACGGTCGGTCCAGGCCAGGACTTCATCTTGTGCCACATCCCCTTCCATCGGACAGCCAAAACTGCATGACAGGGAAATGTTGATGGCTACCGGTGTTGATTTCACTTCGGCAATAATACCCGCCAACTGATCAAACGAACCTTCACGTGTCATGCGCAAATTTGACTGGTTATGGGTCTGGCTGACCGACATCACCAGATTGATTTCATCTACCCCGCAAGACAGTGCCCGTTCCGCACCACGCAGGTTAGGCACCAGTACGGTATAAACCACATCCGGGTTCCGCTTGATCCGGTGCATCACTTCTTCGGCATCACGCAGGGCCGGAATAGCCTTGGGAGAGGTAAAAGACGTGACTTCAATCTTGGCGTAGCCACATTCACTGAGGCGGTCGATAATGGCAATTTTGTCATCGGTCGGGATAAACACGCTTTCATTCTGGAAGCCATCCCGGCAGGCCACCTCGTGTATATAAACCTTTTTTGTCTCCATCTTGCTTCCTGTGTTAAATAATTCCCTGTTTGCGCCATAAACTGCGGGTTGCTTCACTTATACCCAGCCCTGCCAGCACTTTTTCAGTGTCCTGGCCCAGGGTTGGCGCTTTACGCCGCACCTCACCGGGTGTGGCGCTTAATTTGGGCACAATCCCCGGCAAGGTTACCGGTGTGCCATCTTCAAGCTCGCCTTGCAGCAACATATCACGCGCTTTATAGTGCGGATCGTTAACAATATCGGCCACGTCATAAATTTTTCCGGCGGGGATGCGCGATTCATGCAGGGCTTCCAGCACATATTCCAAAGAATGCTGCGCGGCCCATTGCCCGATAATGCCATCAATATATTCAGCCTGTTTGGCACGACCATCATTATGGGCAAACGCCGGATCTTCACCGATATCGTCTCTGCCAATCAGGCTCATGAGCCGCTTGAAAATGCTGTCACCATTACCGGCAATCAAGGCATATTTGCCATCGGCACAGCGATAGGCATTGCTGGGGGTAATGCCGGGCAGACTGCTGCCGGCAGGCTGGCGGATTTCATTGAAAACGGAATATTCCGCCACCATGCTTTCCATCATATTGAAAACAGATTCGTACAGGGCCACATCTATCACCTGCCCCTCTCCCTGGTGCTGGTCTCTGTGGCGCAAGGCCAGCAATACGCCAATAACGCCATGTAACGCAGACAGGGAATCACCAATGGAAACCCCCACCCGTACCGGCGGGCGCCCGGGTTCACCGCTTAAATGACGCAGGCCACCCATGGCTTCCCCCACGACACCAAACCCCGCCAAATCTTTATAAGGTCCGGTCTGGCCATATCCGGATACCCTGAGCATGATCAGCTTTGGATTGATTTTTTTCAGTTCATCCCAACCCAGGCCCCATTTTTCAAGCGTGCCGGGCCGGAAATTTTCTACCAGCACGTCTACTTCCTTAATCAGTAGGCGAATCACTTCCTGCCCTTCGGGCTGGCGCAAATCCAGGGTAACCGATTGCTTGTTTCTTGACTGCGAAGCCCACCAGACCGAGGTACCCTCATGCAACAATCGCCATTTACGTAAAGGGTCACCTGTTTCAGGGGGTTCTATTTTTATGACCTCGGCGCCAAATTCAGCCAGCATTTTGCAGGCAAAAGGGCCGGCAATCAGCTGGCCCAGCTCCAATACTTTAATACCATCAAGCGGTTTTGACATGCTTTCACTGCCTTTCATTACATTCAACACAGCTTCAATATTAAAGGTAAATATCGCTATTGAAAATCAAATATTCCCGAAGCACCCTTTCCGTAAAGGCAAGGCTTGGCATGCCCCTGGATATTGAAGGATTTATTCCTGCTTGCCCACGTTTTTTAAAAAAGAAAACAGCCGCATGGCATCGGGCATCAGGCCATATTCATTGCGAATACTGATCCATAAAGTCCGCTGCGCCCAGCTGTCCCGTAATTCTATGGCATTCAGGCCTTTACCCAGGATTTCCGGCCGGACCGAGGCACGGGGTAGCAGGCCTATTCCCATGCCGGCCTCTATCATGCGGCAAATGGCATCAAAACTGCTTACCTGAACCCGTAAGCGCAATGTTTTTTCTGCCTTGAGCGCCGCTTCCTGCATACGAACCTGTAATGAGCTGCCGTCAGTCAGGCCCACAAAATCATAATCCAGCACCTCCCTGAAATAAACCGGGGGCGATCCACTTAATTCATGTGAAGAAGGCACCAGCAGCACCAGCCAATCATGACGGTAAAGGCTTTTCTGCAGCTGGCCGCTGGGTACATTGTCGGCAAAAATACCAATATCGATTTTGCCCTGCGTTAATGCCGAAATAATTTCGTGACTGAGTTTTTCTTCGAGACTCAGGCGGATACCCGGATTTTCTCTTGAAAAGTGCGCCAGGTCATTGGGTAAAAACTGAATGACCGCTGACGTATTGGCCCAGATCCGGACCTGCCCTCGCAACCCGGCAGAATAATCGCCCATATCAGCGGCCAGACGGTTAATCGTATTGATAACCGCCTGGGCATGCTCTACCAGTGCATGCCCGGCTGGCGTCAACTCCAGCCCTCTGGCCTGCCTGATAAACAAGGTACAAGCCAGCTGTTTTTCAAGTTCGGAAACACGCTTGCTGGCAGCTGATAAAGTAAGATGTGACTCCCGGGCTGCCTTGGTAAGATTTAAATGCCGGGCAGCCAGTAAAAAAACACGTAAAGAGTGGGGGTCAAATCTGGATAGATTCAATGTCAGGCAGGTATGCTGTGTTGCACTGAAGGACGCTGGGAAAAACGGTTATTCCAGGCATCAAGCCCGGGGTAAGACTTGCGCCAGTCAAAGTGGGCAAACCTGAAATCAAGATACCCCAATAAACAGACCAAGCCAAAAGGCACGATGTCCGTACGTTCGTCCAGTTCCTGCACCCTGCTTTCAAAATATTCAAGGGTTGTCCTGCTTTTATCCAGCAAGGCATCGACCCATGCCAGCCATTGCAGCTCTACCGGCCGCACACTAATTTCGTAGCGGGCATTGACCAGGGCCGCCAAAGCGCCATCCAGCGCAGTCAGCTCGGACAGAATCCCCCAACGGCTGTCTTGATTGCCAAACAGCGAGCCCCCGGCCTTTTCATTCAAATACTCACAGATAACCCGGCTGTCATAAATCGCCTGCCCGTCATCAGTCAACAAAGTGGGTACCTGCCCCAAAGGGTTGGACACCAGTACCGCTTGCGAACGGCTCACAGGGTGGGCCTGTACCGGTTCTTTTTCTATCTGTTCCAGCAAACCCAGCTCTTCTGCCACCATCATGACTTTACGGACAAAAGGGGATGTTGTTGAATAATAAAGCTTCATTCATTTCTCCAAATACCAGGTAATACATACATATCTGTTTATATACCGATGATTGTAAGTGAATATCCTGCCAGAATGTTTTCACGGAGTTAAAAACAAAAAGTAGCTGTATCAAAACAGAGACAGAATAGAAATTATACTATCCAGTATAAAAAAGCCTGCTCATCCATTGATGAACAGGCTTTGGCCAAGCGCTTTAACAGCAACATCCCTGGCAACGGGCTGCTGCTGGTGAACACCCCTGCAGCTTAATCAAATGGTTTTGCACGTGGTGTCAAATCACTTGAAGGAGGTAAAATTGGCATTACCAGTTGAGGCTGGTCACCAGTCAGGGTTTTAAGGAATGCCACGATATCTTCGATTTCATTCTCGGTAAATTTACGGCCCAGCTGCAAGCGACCCATAATATCAACCGACTCGGCCAGCGTATTGGCGGCACCATCGTGGAAGTACGGATAGGTCAATTCCACGTTACGCAAAGTAGGTACTTTAAAACGCATACGGTCAATGTCATTACCGGTTACCCCTGCCACACCGGCGGATTCGTTATCGGTCACATAGGGTTCAATCACACCCATTTTCTGGAAGGTATTACCACCCACGGCCACACCATTGTGACAGGCCACACAGCCACTGTTTTTAAAGGTTAAATAACCACGCAATTCCTGATCGTTAATGGCGTTATCGTCGCCTTTCAACCATAAGTCGAAACGGGCATTGGGGGTTACCAGGGTTTCTTCAAAAGAAGCCAATGCCTGGGTGATTTCATCGATAGTGATTTCATCTTTACCGAATACTTTCTTGAACTCTTCTTTATAAGCAGGAATAGACTCAAGGATTTCAACCGCCAGGTCATGTGTAAACGCCATTTCCATCGGGTTGGCAATCGGGCCACCGGCCTGCTCTTTCAGGTCAGCCGCACGGCCATCCCAAAACTGCACGAAGTTAAGGCTGGAGTTAAGCACTGTTGGTGAGTTAATAGGACCTTCCTGCCAATTATGCCCAATGGATGTAGGCAGGTTATCACTGCCACCCATGCTAAGGTTATGACAGGAGTTACAGGAAATAAAGCCGGAACGGGACAAACGGGGGTCAAACCACAATTTTTTGCCCAGTTCAACCTGGCCTGGATCCTGCCCTACTGCTGGCTCAACAGCTACAATCAGCTCATGATTTGGCTTGTAACGTTCTGTTGCCTCGGCGGCTTTATCTTGCGCAACTGCATAACCCCCTGCCATATAAGCCAGGGAGCCCAGCATACAGGCCAACATTGTTTTCTTCATTTTCACCATTTTGATACCCCTTTTTAAAAATATAAGTGCCTTTTTAAAAACATGTACTTATATATTTTTTTGATTTTTTCTAAAAGATTTTGTCTTTAGAATATTGAAAGATTAACACTATGATATAAGGCTTACCGATAGATACTTTGTTTTAGATCAAGGTTAGCTACTTTCTGATGCAGTTTCAAGTTTTTATATGGAACCAAATTAAAACATCATTAAGTTGTGGTTTTTTGACAGGGCGTTTTAAACCATTTTTGAATGGATGTAGTTTTTAAGACTAAAAAAAACCGGCTATCCGTAAAAGAATAGCCGGTTTTATAAACCACTGCTGCAGAAATTTCGTTTAGTTATTATCTACCGTAATAACAACACGACGGTTTGGTGCCAAACAGTTAATAAGCTCTTGGCCACTACCGCCACACTGCACCACAGGCTGGGTTTCGCCCATACCACGGGCCTGGATTAAATTGGCAGGAACACCCTGGTTAAGCAAATAATTGGCAACGGTTTCGGCGCGGGCCTGTGACAGACGCATATTGTAAGCATCGCTACCCAAGTGGTCGGTATGGCCAACAACGGTAATTGCGGTAATATCCTGGGACTGTTTCAGGTTTTCTGCCAGATTGTCAAGCTCTTGACGGCCGGCGGTAATATCGCTTAATGAAGACCTGTCAAACTCAAACAGGGCATCGGCACTGAGCGTATAGCTTTCTTTGGCGCTTCCTGGCGGGCAACCGGCACCTTCACCTACACTGCGCCAGTAGAAACTGCGACCCTGGCTTTCAGAATCAAACAGGACTTTGAACTGGCAGGTTGTTATATTATTGACACCGGCATCAGGAGTATGAAAATGAAAGAGGTAATCCCACTCTTTGGCACCAAAACCTTCGCTAAAATGCGGGCGACCCAATAAATAATAAAGCTGGTCTTTGGTAACACCCGAGCGAACCTGTGTAAGGTTATAAAAATTGGGGAAGGTACCCTGATTGTTATCCAGATTCACACTTTCTACTTTTGGCCAGACCGGGTTCTCGGTGACACCGTCGGAACCCACATTACTGATTGATGAACACCCTGCCAGTGTCACAGCAAGCACTGCCATTAACCCAAATCTGAGGCGACTGCCAGAATTTGGTTTTTTCATTTTCAACTCCTCGGAAAGATAATACAAAATTCAATGTTACCTATTTTACATAAATAAACTGATGCCAGCTTTATGTAAACCGCCATGCTGAAACGTTAACCGACAGCTTTAACGGCGATATTCAAGTAATTTGATAAGGCCATACATACATTAATGGACTGTTTGCATTGTATACATAGATTGGCAAATCTTTATTTTGATTACAGCACTTAAAATATTGAAATTAAAATTTTGACATCAAATTCAAAACCCATTAATTTCTCTTGGCTGGTCCAGGACAGCCAGTTACCTTAAAAACAAGGTAAATATACATAAAACATAAAAAAATAACAAATTTTAAATTTCTATGGCAGTTTTGCAACAATTACACAGGTTTTCTTGCATTCATGCCAGGCTGGCCATCAAAAACAGTGCCAGCCCGTGCCAATAACATTGGCAACGGCAGGCACCCTTATTATTCATGATCAGGGCTGTATTTCCGGTAGATCTGCGCTTAAAATGTCCAGCCCTTTACGCAAAGCAGCATCATAACGGTCTTTTTCCTGCGCCATGGATTCTGGTGTCCACTTATAAAAGCCTTCACCGGTTTTCATGCCGAACTTGTTATTCCTGACTTTAGCGGCCACGACCTCGGGCAATATGGCGGCATTGGACAAGTCTGGATAAATGGTTCCGCCCGCCGCTGCGTGGACATCCCACCCGGCTATTTCTTTTTGCATAATAGGCCCTGCGGCAATGTAACGGAAACCGAAACCGAAACGTACGGCGGCATCGGCATCTTCAGGCGAAACAATACCTGACTCGATCAATGAATAAATTTCCCGGCCAATGGCATGCTGCAGCCGGTTGGCCAGAAACCCGGGAATGTCTTTTCTGATTAATACCGGAACAGAACCGCAACGACGCATCAGATTAACCAGCAACTCGCCCAATTCAGGATCAGTCCGTTTACCCAGCACGACCTCTACGAGCGGCACGATATGGGCAGGCATGAAAAAATGCAGGCCAATCATTCTGGAGCCCGTTTCCAAACCTTCCGCAATATCACTGATGGGAAAACTTGAACTGTTACTGCACAAAACCGTATCGGGCCGTGCCAGGCGCTCCAGGTCGCGGAACAACGCCTGTTTCAATTCCAGCTTTTCGGGAATGGCCTCTATGACCAGATCCATATCAGCCCAAGCTACAGACTCCAGTGTATCAACCACCTCAAGCAAGGCAATATTATCTTCCCTGCCAATCGCCTTCAGGTTATGCAATACCCTGTTTTTTATGCCATCATGGGCCAGCTGGTTGGGTTCAACAATCGTGGTACGGGATTGTGCCCGCAACAAGACGGTTGCGATATCGGTTCCCATGGTTCCGCCACCCACAAGCAGGCTAACGGTTTCCGATGGGGACTGGATGTTATAGCTCATTTTGTTTACTCCCTTATTTTCTGGTTGAATACGGTGCAGTTACTGTTCAGCTATCGGGAATCAGCCGTTTTCCCAGCATGAGTACATCTGACTTTTCATAACCCTGCCGTTCGTAAAAATCCACGACCTGGCTATTGCCGGCACGCACCAGCAACTGTATTTTGGGGCAGCCCCTGGCAAGCAGCAAAGCTTCGGCCTCGTGCATTAAAGCCCGGCCTGCCCCCTGCCCCTGACAGGCCGGTTTGACGGCCAGATAATAAACCCAGCCCCGATGCCCCTCATAACCAATCATGGCCGAGCCAATGACCGCGCCCTCTGCATTTTCAGCCACAATAAACAGTTCGGGCTGTACCGTCAGTTTTCGCTCAATATCTTTTTGCGGGTCATTCCATGGCCTGAGCAGATCACACTCACGCCACAAACCAATAACGGCATCACTGTCTTCCAATCTGAACGGCCTGATTCTTAGCATGCCAAACCACCACCTTCATTACGTTGAAGAAACTCCTGATAACCTTTTGCCCGGAGCTCACAGGCAGGGCAGGTGCCACAACCATACCCCCATTCAAAACGCCGGCTGCGGTCGCCCAAATAACAGGTATGGCTATGCTCCCGGGTAATTTCCAGCAAGTCGTTGCCACCCAGCTCATACGCCAGCTGCCATGTTTGCGCCTTATCCAGCCACATCAGCGGTGTTTCTATACGGAAATGCCGGTCCATACCCAGGTTTAAGGCCAGTTGCATGGCGTCCATCGTATTGTTGCGGCAGTCCGGGTAACCGGAATAATCAGTCTCACACATACCGCCCACCAATACATCAATATTGCGGCGATAAGCCAAGGCAGCGGCAAAGGTCAGGAAGACCAGGTTACGTCCGGGTACAAAGGTATTGGGCAAACCATTTTCGGCAAAATGAATTTCACTTTCGGCGGTGAGGGCACAATCGGAAACCTGCCCCAGCAAGCCAAGATCAAGCAAATGATCCTGCCCGAGCTTTCCCTGCCATTGGGGGAAACGGCGCCGGATTTCATCGCGTACCTTTTTTCTGCATGCCAGCTCAACGGCATGACGCTGTCCATAATCGAAACCCAGGGTTTCAACCCGGTCAAAATGCGTTAAAGCCCAGGCCAGACAGGCGGTTGAGTCCTGGCCTCCGGAAAAAAGCACCAATGCGTTTTTTGCCACGTTTATGTTCCTATGGATAAACAATGGCCATATTCTACCTTGCAGACAGCCGCTCTTGATATTTATCAGACCCGGCCGGGCCATAAAACACTATACTTGTGTAACTGTTTCGTTACTTTTTCCCTGTAATCTGGCAATATACAAAAAACACATTCTTTCCCTTCCATTACTGTCACCAAAAGGACTGCCATGTCAACAATGAAAGCTGCTGTATTTGTTGCTCCCGGACGTATCGAATTACAAGAAAAACCCATCCCCGCCGTCGGGCCCAATGATGCCCTGCTGCGCATCACCACCACTACCATTTGCGGCACCGATGTCCACATTCTAAAAGGCGAATATCCCGTAGAAGCCGGCCTTACTGTTGGCCACGAGCCGGTAGGCATCATAGAAAAACTCGGCAGCAACGTGAGCGGCTACCAGGAAGGGCAGCGCGTGATTGCCGGTGCCATTTGCCCCAGCTTTACCTCTTACGCCTGCCAGGACGGCTACCCTTCACAAGATGGCGGTTATATGGGCAATATGCTGCTGCCCGATGGCAGCTGCGCCTGCCATGGTTACAAGGCAACCGGGGGCTGGCGTTTTGGCAATATCATTGATGGCACCCAGGCTGAATATGTCCTGGTTCCCGATGCCCAGGCCAACCTGGCACCGGTTCCCGACGCCCTTACCGACGAACAGGTGTTAATGTGCCCCGACATCATGTCTACCGGTTTTAAAGGTGCCGAAAACGGTAACATCCAGATTGGTGACGTGGTGGCCGTCTTCGCCCAAGGGCCCATCGGCCTGTGTGCCACGGCAGGGGCAAAATTGCGCGGTGCCGGCACAATCATTGCCATCGACGGTGTCGATGAGCGTCTTGAAATTGCCCGCCAAATGGGTGCCGATGTCACCCTGAACTTCAAAAAAGTGGATGTCATTGATGAAATCATGAAATTAACCCGTGGCCGTGGTGTCGATGTCAGCATCGAGGCCCTGGGCACCCAGCTTACTTTTGAACAGGCCCTGCGCATCCTGAAGCCGGGCGGTACCCTGTCCAGCCTGGGAGTTTACTCGCAAGACCTTACCATCCCCGTCAGCGCCTTCGCCGCCGGTTTAGGCGATCATAAAATCGTGACGGCCCTGTGCCCGGGCGGTAAAGAAAGAATGCGCCGACTGCTTGGCGTTATTGAAAGCGGGCGTGTAGACTTAAGCCCACTGGTTACGCACGAATACAAACTCGACGACATCGTTGAAGCCTACGACCTGTTTGCCAACCAGCGCGATGGCGTCCTGAAAATCGCCATTAAGCCTTAAGCTCAATCCTTAAGGTTTAATACTTAAGCAAACTTCTGCATTTAATTCAACAGCCATTACAATAAGGCATCCCGTATGATTTGATACGGGGTGTCTTTTTATTTGTAACCCCGTTTCACATGGAAACCCACATGCCACAAGACCTGGACAGCATCAAGGAAGCACTCAGGAAGTTCGCCCATGACCGTCAATGGGACAAATACCATTCGCCCAAAAACATTGCCATGGCATTGACAGTGGAAGCGGCCGAGCTGCAGGAAATATTCCAATGGATGAGCGAAGAAGAGTCGGCCTCACCCGATAGCGACACATTACAGGCCATAAAACATGAAATAGCCGATGTTTTCCTGTACTTATTAACCATTAGCCGGGTACTGAATATTGATATCCTTGACGCCGCAACCGAAAAACTGGCGCTGAATGCCATCAAGTACCCATTGGACAAGTCCAGGGGAAACGCCACCAAATATACCAAGCTTTAACTATCTGAAGGACCGTCAAAATGTCAGACGTTGTTTATCTTGACAATCTGCTTAGCCTGAACACCATTCCTGATACCAATACCCCTGAAGCCATGAGCGACTTCATCAAGGACATTAAGGTGGAAGTCATGGCAAGACACTGGCCGGCATTGTTCTGGTGGGCCCTGTTTGATGATACCCATATCCGCACCACCTGGTTAAATAGCACCGAAACCCGGGACAAAGCCCAAACCCCCGCTACCCGGGATGCATCAGCAGAAGAACTATCCCTGAAAGAGGGTTACCCTTATTTAAGCGCCCCCACCGATGAAGCGCTCAGGCACTGGGAACAGCGCATGCCCGCACTGGCGCAGATTCTTCCCGCAGACCTGCACCCCATTCTGGCCGGTTTTGACGCTTTCCTGAAAGAAAAATTTACCGGTGCCTATATTATTTTACGTACTACCGAATTAACCGATATTACCCAGGCATCGGGCGAAGACTGGCGCTTCATGCTCAGGGGCCGTGCCCGTGACTGGCAAAGATTGAAAGAAGGCATGCAGGTGGAACGCCTGGGGGCAGACAGCGACCTGAGATATGAAATTACCGAGATGCTGGCCGAACTGCAGGCCCCGCAAACCGACCCGTTTTTTTTATTAAGCGGTCGCTCGGAACCCTTATGGCCTTTGCCTGACCTGGAGGCAGCGATAAGGGTATTGCGCTCCCGGCCCCTTCAAACGCAAAGCGATGCCAGGCCTGAACAGACCGCCCCCGCTTCGGTACATAAACAGCAGGAAACAACAAGTCCGGCACCTGATGCCCCCATTGTCCAGGATGAACCAGAACAAGTTCCGCTTTCGGGAAACGGCAAAAACAATATGTCCTTATTCTGGTTTATCGTGATCCTGTTCCTGATTTTTTCAGCCTATTTTTCACTGTCATAATCGAATAAGCAACAAGAGCTGCCGCCCGGAACATAAAAAAACTGCCCGGCTTTCCTGCATCCGGGCCTGGGTACTTCAAGCAGAAAAAACACTCAATAACCGTTTGTGTTTGACACGATACCACTTATGGCCTGCCCTTTTTCAAACAAGGCTATTTTTTCTGCTATTTGCTCAAGGGCCTGATTATCATCGGTCAACCCAGAAATATGCGGGGTCACGGTAATATCGGGATGCAGCCAGAAAGGGTGCCCCTGTGGCAACGGTTCTTGCCGGAATACATCCAGTACGGCATGGCTGATATGGCC
>JAAYHN010000154.1 GCA_012735395.1 Alcaligenaceae bacterium
GCATGGAATGGTGGCTGGCTCATTGCGGTACCACCGCAGCATACCAGCCGTACTTGCCCTTGTTGCGGTCATGTCTCAAAAGACAATCGACAGACACAAGCCCGGTTCCATTGTGTTCAATGCCATTTTGAAGATCATGCCGATAGGGTCGGTGCGATTAATATTTTAAGGGCAGGACATGCCCGATACGCCTGTGAAGTGAGTGATGCAGCAAGGTCGCCAGCAACAGGAACCCACCGAGGTGAGTTAGCCCCTGTGGGCTGAACACGGTAGGAATCCCCTTCCTTGGCCCCTTGGGGCCGAGCGTTAGCGAGAGGGAGGGGAGGATGTCAAATGTATTTATCAAAAAATCCCAAAAAACGCCTAAAACAGAAATGAACATTGCAAGACAACGCCAAAAAGAGGTGACTCACTCATGAGCTTAAAAAACCTGAAACAACGTGCACTGTCAAACCCCGAAGTAAAAGCGGAATATGAAAAGCTGCATGATGAATTCACATTAATCAATCAATTACTTACCATGCGTACCCAAGCTGGCCTGACTCAGGAAGAGGTTGCCAAACGCATGCAAACACAGAAAAGCAATATCAGTAGACTGGAGTGTGGCAACACAAATCCCAGCTGGCATACTCTGGTTAAATATGCCCATGCCTGCGGGTTTGAATTAACCTTGAAACCGTTAAAGCTGGGTTAATCGTTAATGGGTTGGTGGCAGGCGTTCCACGCAGAAGCCTGAAACAAGGAGCCAGACAACCCTTGGCTCTCCCACAAAAACACGCCATAATCACCGCATGAATTACGGCGATTATATCTGGCAATCTCCGCACTGGCCTGAGTGGCAGTACGAACTTTACACCCTGGCTGGAATGGTTTCTGGCCACGCTATTGAAAGCAGTGGAACAGGCTCACGAAAGCCTGGACACAACACCGTTTAACCCACACAAAACTATCTCTCCATCGGTCTGAACAGATTCTCCTGGTGATACAATCCATTCATATATTCAAGTAAAAACTGGAAAAAACATGCATCAGCGCTGGACACTCCATATAGAGAATTTTGCAAAAATAAAACAGGCGGATATAGAAATGCGTCCGCTTACCCTATTAGTGGGTGAAAACAACTCTGGCAAAAGTTATGTGGCAACCCTGATGTGGGCGTTATGGGCTTTGCCCTATAGCAGTATTTACCCACGTACTGCCCCAACAACTGAAACCTATGAAAAATGTTTACAAGCAGTTCAAGACTGCTTCAGGCAACTGCACCATAACACTCAAGAAAAAGTAACATTTACCACCGAACAGCAACAGCTATTTGTTGACTGGTTTAATGACATTCTGCACAAAAACAAAACACAACTGGTTAAAGAAGCGTTTCAAAAAGAAATCTCAATAGGAAAACTCTCCATCCAGGGTTATACCAACACGGTTTCTATTAGTTTTTTGAAAAATGACAACTTAAAATTACCCTTTCAACTAAAGGGTTACGATTTCAAAATACCATCAAGTTTTTTGGAATTACTGGCTGAAAACCAGCCAGAAAAAATTTCCAAAGGCATTTATTACAAAATAATCAAAGACATTACCTATACTTTACTATTTACGGGCTATAGCGACGGTACGGCTTTACCTGCATCACTGGAAGCCATTCTGACAAAACATTTAAACCTGAACTTTAATTCCATCCCTTTGTTTATGCCTGCTTCACGCACAGGGTTTATGCTAACCTACCCGGCTTTGGTTGCCGAGGCTTTTGAAGGGAACTCTGTCAGTCTTACCAAACCCATACAGTTGTTTCTAAAAGGTTTAACACAACAAAAAAACAAAAAAAATCCAAAGCTGTCCCTGATTTCTGACTGGCTGGAACAAGAATTATTAAAAGGTGCAATTGAGCGTCAGGAAACAGACACATTACCCCAATATCAATACCGCAGCTTCCAGGAGCACACCACCATACCCATGTACCTCACCTCCTCCTTGGTTGCCGAGTTAGCACCTATCATCCATTTTTTACGTACCTTTAACAGATATAGCGGCTTGTTCATAGAAGAACCTGAAGCCCATCTTCACCCAGCAGCACAACGCATTATGGCTCGCGCTATTGCAAGAATTAAAAATGAAGGAATTCCTGTTGCCATTACCACTCACGGTGATACATTATTTCAGCAACTTAACAATCTTGCCGTGTTATACAATCACCCCAGGCAAAAACCATTAATGGCAGAGTTCGGATACAGCAAGCAAGAACTGCTCAACCCACAAGACATGGTTGCCTATCAATTTAAAAACACACAACAAGGTACCCTGGTTCAAAAGCTGGAGTCTACAGAATATGGCATACCTGTCCCAACTTTCAATGATCCACTGGAAGAATTGTTAAATGAAGTTTACAAATTGCAGGGAACAGAATAGATATGCACTGGCAAGCACGTTTGGATAAATGGTTTGATAAAGACCATTACACGATATCTAACCAGAATGATGGGCTACCGAACCGGATTGAGGTTATAGAAGAAGCTTCTGACGGCCAAGGAAGAATTGAATTTTTTGGCACCAATCATTTGTTGAAAATAAATTCTGGAAACTTAAACCATTTGCCTTTTTTAAAAGACACTAAAAATGCCGATGGGGTATTTCTTGAATTGGAAAACAGTAAGCCTCTTGCCTTACATATCGTTGAACTCAAAAAAACAATTAATCTTACAAAATGGGATGAAGTAAAAAGCCAGATCAGAAGCTCCCTCAGGCATTCACTTGGCTTTTTGGGTGTATTGAATTTAACACTCCCTGAAAAACTGGTTTGCCATACCTGCTATCAAAATGACGATATTCAAAAAGACAGATATGCCAAACCTGTCTTAAGCAAACCAATCGTTGGTAAACTGCTAAATTCAAAAAAACCGGATTTCCTTGAAGAATGGTTGGGTCAAAAAGTAAATATCAGCACTGTTTTTCCTGGGTTTGAGCATAAAAAACACCAGATGACCTCAATTGATGGTGAAGATATTCCTTACGCAGAAGTCAGGCTATAAGTTTCATAACACATGCTCAGGCACTCCAGCACAGAAACAGAAATTGTACACCTTCATTACATACACATTGATAACACTCACCCCTTAATGTACAATTTCAAGACGTACAAAAAGGAGGGCTTAACTATGCCTCAAATTCCGGTAGAAACTAACGACCGTATGTCGCTACGTATTGCCTCAGAAGAAAAGTCACTGCTAATGCGGGCTGCCGCTTTACAGCACACCAACCTGACTGAGTTTGTAATTCGCAATGTGGTTTCAGCAGCACGGAAAGTTATTGACGAAAATGAGCAACTAAAGCTAACCGAAAGAGACAGTTTGCATGTTTTGGCTCTTTTAGATAACCCACCGGCACCCAACGATAAATTAATGGCAGCCGCGTTCGCCTTGCCCAAACAATCATGACGCTACCGATCTGGCGCGAAGAGCCTGTTGGCAAACATCATGACCGCGAAGCTTTCAACTGTGGCGATGGGGCGTTGAATCAGTTTTTACATCGCCACGCCAGGCAAAGCCATGAAAAAGGTGGGGCAAAAACCTACCTTGCCATTAGCGAGAAAAACAAAAAAATACTGGGCTACTACAGCCTCAGCCCCGCCTCTATTGCTTATGAGCGCACGCCAGAAGTAATTAAGCGCGGCATGGCCCGACATGATGTGCCGGTATTTCGGCTTGCCCGTTTGGCTGTAGATTCTTCAAGCCAGGGACTCGGGCTGGGGGGCCAATTATTGCTTGCAGCCGGGCGGCGTTGCCTGTTGGTAGCGGCTCAGGCTGGCGGAGTCGCATTGCTGATTGATGCCAGGAATGAACGTGTTGCCCAATGGTACGCCAGCTATGGCGCTATTCCGTTATTAGATGCTCAATTATCACTGCTGCTACCATTCAAAACGATACATACAGCACTGGCCGCAGCCGGGAAGCTTTAACTAAACGAACCGCCGGTATCTCCTCGATGCTTTAGTTGAAGACTTTTTAACAAATATTGCGTACCCAGCGTATCATTTTTTTGAACAGCTAATAAGCGTTTGACTTGTTCGGTTGAAAGCCGCCCAAACTCCGGTAAGTGTTAAAGACTTTTTTGAGGATTTTTAAGTCAGGAGCTTTGTATTTTGGCCTTGTTGTGAAAGCAGTTTTATGGCCTTTTTGTCAAAGGAAACAAATGTTTTTCCACCAAGCCAACTTCCTTCATAGGCAATAACACCATCAGCAAAATCTCCGCCAGCTTCCAGAATGGCCAAGCCAGCTTCAACGGCAGGGCGATTCATAACTACATTGTTCGTATTTATTAAATCGCGAATTGTTTGGGCAACCTCTTCTTTTGATAGTTTGATGCCACGAAGCAGGATCCAGACCAGTTCGCAAAGAGAGGGTAAAGAAATAGCGATTAAGGACGCTTTTCTTAATATGTTTGCTGCTTCTTTGGCTTGTTTTTCGTCATCTTGCAAAACGGCACGAACAAGTACATTTGTATCTGCGGTAATGTTCATTTTTGATCTGCCCAGCCTTGGGCTATGATTTCATTCATTTCTTCTATGGTTAGTACCTTTTTGGCTTTACCTGCATGCCGACCAATAAAACTGTCGATTGTTCCTGTGGGTTGTGCCGCTTTTACCCGGAGTGCACCACCAGGCAGTTTTTCGAACTCAATTTTTTCTCCGGGCTTGATGCCAAGATGTTGTAATAAATCACGTTTCAGGGTGACCTGTCCTTTCATGGTAACTGAGAGCGTGGTCATGAGCGTTTCCTTATAATATAGAATACACTTATATTGTAATTGAGATTTTCATTACTTTTTTGGTTTTTTATTTTTTAGTTATTTGCCGTTTTCAAATCACAATATGAAACAGGTTGCAGGAATAGAGTAAGGCACCGGGATGGGCTGTCCAGGAAGCCGCTTAGTTTTTAGCTGTCCAACTTTAGGGGGTCAATCCAGAGCATGGGAACGAGGATTACCCCAACAAATTAATAAACCAGCTGTGCCGCATTATTGCAATCCAGGGAAATCAATGTGGTTTCAACCTGTCCCACTTTCAAGCCCAATGCATTCAACAAAGGACTTAATAACTCGTTGCCTAAAGAATCCAATGGGCCTTGAAGCAGGTTTGTGACCAGACCCAATACAACCAATAAAACATTCGGTTGTCCATCGGTTGTTCCAGATAAAGAAGTACTGTTAGCTAATAAACTCTTACATCCTGCCTCATTACCTGTTTGGCCAAATAACTCGCCTAAACCGCCATGAGTACAACCGTCTCCTACAAGAAGTTCTCCTACTCCGCCAAGAACACCACCCAATAGACCACCAAGATTACCTAAAACGCCCACAATATCCAAGGTTAACAAATCACCTAACAACCCTAAAGTGCTGCCTAATATATTACCTAAAAACCCCTGAAGCCCACTTAAACCAGCTGAAATATTACTCTTGGCTAATTCCAAAATACTTTTTCTGCAATCACGCCCATTACTTCCATCCACAGCACAACCCTTTTCCGCCTTTGCATCATTCCATATCTTTTCTGCTACCTGTGGGCCAAGAGAAGATACATCACCTGATTTCGTTAGGCTTTCTCCAATTAATGCAGCCAGAACAGCATCAACCAAGCCTTTTACTGTTGTCCCGACACTTAAATTATTACCTGATGCAGGCATCCACTTTGTATTACTCTTAATATTTTCATTTATTTTTTCAATTACCTTTTCAGGGTCAGCGGGATCGGAAGCGGGATCAGATATAAGATCATGAAAAAAGAAATCTTGTGATTCTTGAGTTGCCAGCGCTTTTATCGGTAAGGCCGTCTCCAAACTCGCCAGATTCGTACCTAACAATTTCAGGCTTAATATAGGGTGTTTAAAAGCAGGTGAATCTGCCGTTAATTTATCCACACAACTCATGGTTCCTGAAAAAGGATATTTTGGATCAGTTTTAGTTGCTGTTAAATCAAAAGCCCCGACACAAATATCTCCCACATGGGTATCTACCGTAATTTCAGCGGCTTTACGTCCTTGAGCATCTACCTTATGACACATCTGACCCAAAGTACCTTTGCCATTGACTAATTCAATAACAATAGGCAAATCAATTTTCAGCTCTATTAAAGAACCTAATAAACGACCCAATATACCTGAAGAGCTAGTAGCGCCTGCAGCCTGACAATTTGCACCTAAATCAATACAAACATGGGCAAACAAACGGATATTGGAGCTATATGCGGTAGTACCCTTCCCCCCAATTCCAATAGACGGGGGTTCAATCACAGATAACTTCGCATCTACCTTCAATATCCCCAAATCAATCAGTTTGCCATCTTCTCCACCCAATGCCAGTGCATTACCCTGCGTAGCTACGCCCAGCATGAGATCAACAATAGAACCTAAAGAGACTTCGGTATTTAAAGCAGCGCCAATTTTTTCTGTTGGCGTTTCAATTAAGGCAAATAAACCATTACCAGCCGTGTCAGAAAACAGCTGAAGATTCAAAGCCAAAGGCTCCAGGCCAGCTTTGATTGAGTTTAATAAATTCAATTGGTCAAGACTTAATAAGCCACGCCCGTCTGCCACCCCAATAGACGTCTCTAAAACATCAACCAATGCCGTAACACCCAATTCGCCGCTTACCAAACTTTGCAGCCCACCCACTGTTAAATTAGCTGGAATTTTCACTTCCAAAGCATCTAACAAACCGGCTGGGGTAATCATGACATTGGCCAAACCTTTATAATCCAGCAATGTGGTATCGCCTAAATCGACACCAATGACTGTTAAGGCATTGGTTAACAAGCCATCATCTAAACGCAACAACTGAGGCCCAACAGAAAACGCTGCCATAGGCTGAAAGCTTTTCTTCGCAATTGCCTCTACCGTCATTGTTGAGGCTGAAGAAAAGGGTAAAAATGGTAAAGCGTTATAAGTGATAGTGAAATGCAACGCATTATAAGTACCGTCACTCGCAACTACTTCGGCAGCAAAATGCTTCGGTGCTTCATGAGCTGCACTCCAGGTGCCGCACTTTATTGGAAGCTGCTCGTCTGTGTACCCCGCAAGCGCATTAAAATTTTGTTTGGCATTGGCCCTGGCGGCGGCGATGGCTTTATCGCACCCTTCTACTGCATTTCCACCATCCTGTAATAACTGCACACCACTAAGTACCGCCAAATCTGCCGTGTTTTGCAACTCACGTTTAATATGAAAGTAATATCCCAGCTGCACACCACCCAGCAGAATCAACCCCACAAACAGGGAAACCACAACCGAGACAATTACCGAACCACGCTGACGGTTAATAGCTGACTTTTGCATGGCTAGTCCTTTAAAATACGAGCCTTTTTCCTGTTCTCGGGAAAAAGCTCTCTTGACAATACTGACTGGGCAGCAAATAAAATGTATTATTTTGTGAAGTATGCCATATTATGTAGCATTCTTCCTATAAGAATTGGCCCTAATGTTGGCAGTTTCACCCACAGCAAAAACCATCAAAAAATGCCAGCAAGAATCACTTGCAGGCATTATATTTCTTGATAATGACAAGGAAATTAATAAACCAGCTGGGCGGGATCGCAGCCAATAGCCAAGGCAGTTACATCAGTACGGCCCAGTTCCAGGCCCAGGACACCGTCAAGCAAAGTGGTTAACAATAAACCTACGCCATTCAGAATAGGTTTTAACAAGTTCAGAACCGGTTTTAATAAAACACATAAAGCACCGTTACAAGTCACTTCCTTGGCGCTTGCGTCAAAAATTGATTGGATTTCGGCACTGTCCGGATTCACTGTTGAGATTTTTCCCTGATGCTGCTTGAATAACTCTGTCAAGTTATGTTTAACACAAGCATTCCAACCCAGCAAACTGCTTAACAAACCAGCACAATTCTGAAAGTTATTACCCATCCATGGTATACCAACAAGCTCAAGTAAACCATAGGGTATGCTTGTATACGCATGCAATGCGTCAGAAAACGTTCCCCTCTTCCAGGTGGATGAAGGACATGCTTTCACAAGACATGTGTCAGGAATAGCCCGATCAAAAGTGAAATCTTCTGTTAGCAATTTAGGCATATAGCCCTCATCCCCAGAATTTCCACTCCCCTGCAAGACCAGCTGAGTTACCTTATCCACATTATAAAACCCATTGACTTCACTGGCCTCTAAATAAGACTCAAGTAAATTGGGGATAAGTTCCGGATTGGTTTGATAGTTGCCCTCCCACCCGTCCATTGCTACCGGTGGCCGGAGCAAGCCACTTAACAAATTCAGCAAACCGGTTACCAAATTATCTACAGTATTCCCTAATTGCAAAGGATTAGGCCTGGTAGAAACTGTCTGGCCCACTTCCAGGTTTTCAACCGATTCCGTGTATTCCAAAGGCTCAATGTGCAATTTACCCGATAGCACAGGCAAATGTAATAACCTGACTAACTCGGTTTCCTGTAAGCCCACTTCACATGCACGTTTGTCTGACATAATGGAAGCGGCATCCATGCCACCCACACAAACGTTAAGCACTCTTGATCGTACCGAAATATCCATTGTCTGTGGTTTTCTGGAACACTCCAGTTTCTCTAGCGTACCCGTTCCGGAAACAACATCAATGGCAACAGGCAAATGAACACGAGTCCCCAACAGGCCACTAACCAGTGGCTTAAGCAAACCACCCAACAGGTTATCGGTATCAATATCCAGCCACAAACGAATCTGGGCACTATGCCCGGTTGTACCTACCGGGCCAATCGCAATCACGGGGGGCTCTACAATGGATAACTTTGCCTTGACGGCACCCAATACACTTAAACTCGGCACTTCCAATGCGTGCCCGTTAGCTCCAAGCGCAATCGCTGTTTTCAAAATATCACCCAAACCCAGCTGTACATCAAGCGCTGAGCCTAAAGGTTCATCTCCCCCTGCGTTTCCGATACCCAGAAACGCAAATAAACCGGACTGATTATCTGCGTTGCCAATTGGAATTTTTACGCCGCCCAGGTTCAAATCCAGCAGCTTAGCCCTTAGCGCTTCAAGCTGGACCCCAAGTGTTGAATCAGTCACTGCATTAACCGATGCATCTACCAAATTCAACAGGGTAAGATTATTAATATCTGCCACACCATTGGGTGTCAGGGCTCCCAGCCCACCAATACCCAGATCCACCCCCAGCAAATCCAGTAAGCCGGCAGGAGTAATTTTAGTATTTGCCAACCCCTCGGAGTCCAGTAAGGTCAAGGAGTTGACATCCAACCCCACCAACCCCAACACTCCCCCCAATAACGCCTCATTATCAAACCGCAACAACTGCGAACCAACCTGAAAAGCCGCTACCGGTACATTGCTTTTGGCAATTGCTTCTACCCCGATCTCCGCTTCTGAAGAAAACGGCATAAATGGTAATGCATCATAATTTATGGTTACACGTAAAGCGTTAAAACGCCCGTCGCTGTTTGCCGTATTGGTAAAATGCCTTGGTGCGGGCAAGTCTGCGCGCCATGTGCCGCATTCCATCACAATCTTGTTATCATCCAGGGTGTCATGCCCAAAATTCTGCGTAATACTGGCTTTGGTGGTGTCTTTCGCTTTCTGGCAACTTTCGCTTAGCATTTGCACGCCGCTTAATACGGCCATATCAGCTGTATTTTGCAGTTCACGCTTCATATAAAAGTAATAACCCAGCTGGACACCGCCCAACAGTATTAACCCCACCAATAACGAAACAGCAACCGGTACGATAATGGAACCCCGTTGACGGTTAGGGGCAGACTTTTTCATGACAAACCTTCTAAAAAAACCCTACTCCCTCATTACGGAAGCAGGGTGATATCCAACTCAAACCACCAATACCGGCTTACTCACCCGGATCTTCAACTGTCTCTTCAAACCATTCTGGAATGGCGTGATTGAAACTGTTCAGGTAACGGCCCCAGGCATTATTGGCGGTGGCGCCCAGCATGGTGTGCGGTGTGCCTGGGCGGTTCATGTCGGCCTGCATGCTTAATAAAGACTGGGTAGTTTTACCCAGTGGCTCGGGGGGTACGTATTTGTACAGCGAGGTGTCTTCCGCAAAGCTTCTGGATTCAGGAAAAGCATGGGTTTTCTTTTGCAGATGCACACCTGTTCCAGGAACATCCATGGGTTTGGGGCCGTTCGCCATTGCCAATGCCGGCATACATAAAACTGCCAGCATGACTGTGCGCAAATTCAATAACTTCATAATTCTGGTCTCTTAAAAAGAAGGTTTATTTCCGCTTGATAATGAAATCACCGCCAACAATTGAAACGCCATCCAGAATGGAGCGGTCAATGGCGCTGGTACTGCCTTGTGACCTGGCGGTTGGAATCGCTTGCGTTTGTGCCACCGGTTTTTTGCTTGCCGCTGCTGTTGCCAGACGCTTCTCTTCAGCTTGGCGTTGCTCATCAGCCAGACGTTTTGCCTCGGCCTGTTGCTGGGCTAATTCAAGCTGACGCTTTTCTTCAGCTTGCTGCTGGGCCAACTCAAGCTGGCGTTTTGCGTCGGCCTGTTGCTGCGCCAATTCAGCCTGATGCTTTGCTTCAGCCTGCTGTTGGGCCAATTCAAGCTGACGTTGCGCTTCAGCCTGCTGTTGCACCAATTCAGCCTGGCGTTTTGTATCTGCCTGCTGTTGAGCCAATTCAAGCTGACGTTGCGCTTCAGCTTGCTGCTGCACCAATTCCAACTGACGTTTTTCTTCAGCCTGCTGCTGCACCAACTCTAACTGGCGTTTTTCTTCAGCCAACTGTTGTGCCGTTGGCCACACAAATTCTGGCTGCATCATGGCCAACGGGTCTGCCTTGGCGGGGGCCTGCAGTTTGTCGCCCGGTTTAACCTCGGTTACCTGTAATCTTGGTGCCTCTGGTTCTGCCGGCTCTGGAGCGGGTTGTGGTTTCACTTCTGGCGCTGGCGGAACAGGTTCAGGCTGTGCTTTGGCAGCCACCACAGGTGCTTCGGCTGCGGGTTCTGGCAGTTTAAATTCTGGTTGCATCATGGCCAGCGGGTCTGCCTTGGCGGGGGCCTGCAGTTTGTCGCCCGGCTTAACCTCGGTCACCTGCAATCTTGGTGCCTCTGGTTCTGCCGGTGCTGGCTCTGGCTGAACCTCTGCCCTGGCCTGGGCCTGCTGTCCTTGTGGAACCAGTTCAGGCGCAGCCGCCGGTTGCACCTGAACACCTGGCCGGTTCTGTGGCCGTGGCTGGATATTGGATGCCAGTGCCGGTGCATTGGCGGGCACCATCAATTCAAAATCAGCCTCAGGCTGCGGTGGCGCACTGGAAGCGGACGCTACATTAACCGGCTCTTTTTTTTTAGCGGCCTCGGCATAAGTCTGACCGCTACTTAGATTGCTTACCCCTTGCACAGTGCTGTTATTTTGACGTGATGAACTGCTCGATGCCTGCACCGGTGCCGGCGGCATATGACGGATTTGCTCGGCAATCGCGTAAATTTCCTGGCGGGCTCTTTCATTCAGGTTGGCACTGCGCATAACC
>JAAYHN010000015.1 GCA_012735395.1 Alcaligenaceae bacterium
GCCCTGCACCACCCTGTCAGCCGACATCCACAGCAAAATTGTAATACCGGCGGTAATAATCACCCCCTGCCCGGCATTTAAATAATTCAGGGAAATCTGGTTCTTGACAGAAGAATCAACCCATTTGCCCAGGTTTTCGTCGTAGCGATTGATTTCATACGCTTCATTATTAAAGTATTTAACGGTTTCATAATTGATCATGGCATCAATCGCCTGGGTATTGGCCATACTGTCCAGACTGTTCATGCGCCTGCGCATGACCATCCGTTTCTCTGTTACCGTAAAGGTGAACAGGATATAGGCCATGATGGTTGACATGGTCACGGCGGCAAACCAGATATCATAGCGCCACAACAAAATACCCATCACCATGAACAGTTCAAGCAGGGTGGGCAAAATATTGAACAAAGTAAAATTCAATACAAAGCCAATGCCCTTGGTACCCCTTTCAATATCCCGGCTTAAGCCACCGGTTTGCCGCTGCAAATGAAAGCGCATGGACAAACCGAACAGGTGCTGGAATATGTTAATGGCAATTTTACGGATGGAACCCTGCGTGACCCTGGCAAACAGGGCGTCGCGCAACTCGGAAAACAGGCTGCTGGAAATACGCGCCAGGCCATAGGCCAGCAAGGCCGCAACCGGCAGGGCCAGTGCGGTGGCCGGCACGCTTAAGGCATCAACAATGTCTTTTAAAAAAATGGGCAAAACCACACTGGCAACCTTGGCCAGTACCAGACACAGCAGCGCAAGCCCAACCCGCCCCTTGAATTGCCACACATAGGGCAGCAATGACCAGATCACACCAAAACCGACTTTGGAAGCCGGCTTATTATTTTCAGTTTGTAATTTCATGAATGTTTTTATAACAGCGAACCCATCGCAATTCCTGTTCTGTATTCAGACTGCGCAAAGGCTGGGGCTGACGGCAGCCTTTTTCATCCCTGTACAAACAGCGGTCATAAAAAAAGCAGCCTTTTGGCAAGTTGCGATTACCGGGCAATTCGGGAAGATCAAGATGGCTGGTAACCGTTAATTCAGATTCAAGATCAGGTACGGCATCAAGTAACAGTTCAGTATAAGGATGTGCCGGTTTATCCAATACCAAGGAAGCCGAACCCAGCTCGACAATTTCCCCAAGATACATCACTGCGATTCTTTTGCTCATATGTTTTATGACGGAAACATTATGAGAGATCAGAATATAGCTTAATTTCCGTGTTTTTTGTAATTCTTTCAGCAAATTCAGAATTTGAGCCTGAACCGACACATCCAAAGCAGACGTGGGTTCATCCAGCACAATCACATCGGGATTCGATGCCAGGGCCCGGGCTATCGCAATCCGCTGGCGCTGCCCACCGGAAAACTCATGGGGATAACGGTCCAGGTATTCGGCCCGCAAACCCACCTGAACCGCCAGGTCTTCGGCCAGTTTGCGCAATGCCTGACGTGACAGCCCGCCTTTGACAAACATCGGCTCGGTCATGACTTTCCAGACCGGAATACGCGGATCAAGCGATGATTGCGGGTCCTGGAATACGATCTGGATATTGGGTTTACGGGAAGAGGCTTGCCATTGCACAGTGCCCCGGGTCGGGCTTAGCAAACCCATCAATACCTGGGCCAGCGTACTTTTACCACAGCCCGACTCGCCGACAATACCCAATGTTTCACCGGCATACACCTCAAGATCAATCCCGTTCAGGGCATGCGCCACGGTTTTGGCCTTGCCTTTCCAGTTTTTCTGCAAAGGGAAATGGACATGGACATTTTCAAGGGAAAGGATTTTATGATTTGGCATTATCTTCTTCCTCTTGCTTGACTACCCAACAGGCCACTTTATGCAGGGCATCCGTTTTCAAAGGCAATGCGTCCGGCCGTTGGCGGCAAATATCAATCCTGCGCTCGCAACGGTTCATGAATGAACAACCCGTTGGCAATTGGGCCAGATCAGGCACTTGCCCGGTAATCGTTTTCAGGGTTTGGCCCGGCCGGGCATTCTCGGGCATGCCGGCCAACAAGCCCTGTGTGTAGGGATGTCGCGGCTGATGGATCACATCATATGTTTTGCCTTCTTCCACCACACTGCCCGCATACATTACATAAACCCGTTCACAGAATTGCGATACCACGGCCATATCATGAGTAATAAGCAAAATAGCCGTGCCGGTTTTACGGGCACGCTCTTTCAGCAACAGCAAGACCTGCTTTTGTACCGTGACATCCAGTGCCGTAGTAGGCTCGTCGGCAATTAACAGTTGGGGTTCACAGGAAAACGCCAGGGCAATCATAATGCGCTGACGCATGCCACCAGAGAGCTCAAACGGATAACTGTTAAACACCTGCTCCGGGTCGGCAATATACATATCCCGCAATAAAGACAGGGTTTTTTCTTTGGCCTGCTGTTTACTGATTGCCTGGTGCTGCAAAATCACACTGACAATTTGCCGCCCCACTTTCATGACCGGGTTCAGGGCCGTCATGGGCTCCTGGAAAATCATGGACATATCATGACCCCGGATCGCCCGCATTTCTTTTTCGGAAAGTGCAAGAATTTCCTTGTCGAGCAGTTTTATCCGGCCTTTTTTAACCCGGTAACTTTCGGCCGGAATCAATTGCATGCCCATCATGGCACAGACGGATTTTCCTGAACCGGACTCGCCCACCAGGCCCACGATTTCCCCCGGGCCCACCTGTAAACTGACCCCATTCAGGGCCTTGACAGCCCCCTTGTAAACGGGGAATTCAACATACAGGTTTTCTACGCTTAAAACCGGTGTGGCTGAGACGGGCTTGGCCAGTAAAGCGGATTGATTATCTTGCATTACTTCACCTTCTGTTTCGGGTCAAGCATATCGCGTACCCCGTCACCCAACAAATTAAAGCCAATGGCCGTTATTAAAATGGCCAACCCCGGGAAAGTGGAATACCACCACTGGTCAATCAGGAAGTTTCGGCCAGACGCCACCATGGCCCCCCACTCGGCCGTTGGCTGCTGCGCGCCCAGGCCAATAAAGCCCAGGGCCGCCGCCATTAAGATGGCATTGCCGATATCCAGCGTGGTTTGCACAATAATGGGCGGCAAGGCGTTGCGAATCACGTGCCAGGACACGATATGGGTCCGGCTGGCCCCGAAAGTCCGGGCTGCCTTTACGTACACCATTTCACGAATACCCAGGGTTTGGCCCCGTGCCAGCCGGACATAATAGGGAATCCGCACCAGTGTAATGGCCAGCATGGCATTGAACAGGCTCGGCCCCAGGGCGGCAGCCAGTGCCATGGTTAATACCAGGGAAGGGACAGACAGCATGACATCCATGATTCGCATCACCACGGTGTCTACCCATTTACCAAAGATACCCGAAAAACAGCCAATCACGGTACCAATGAAACTGGCCACAAAAGCCACAAAAATACCCACCCCGATAGACTGCTGCCCGCCATACAGAACCCGGCTGAAAATATCACGCCCTACTTCATCGGTGCCAAAAAAATGTTCAGGTGATGGCGCCTGCAAACGGGCCCGCAGGTTAATGACATCGGGGTTATAGGGGGCCAGTACCGGGGCCAGTATGGCAGCCAGGCAAACCAGTGTGATAATAAACAAACCCACCATCATCATGGGATTATGGCGTAATTGATACCAGAAATAGGCACCTTTGTTTTTAAGTCCTGTTTTATTTGCCATATCAACCCACTTCTTTAATACGGGGGTCAATCAGCAAATAAAGCAAATCAACCACCAGATTAAGCAATACATAAATAAATGAAACCAGTACGGCAAAACCCATTACCGCCGGAAAATCAAGCGCCTGGATGGAATCAACCACATACAGCCCCATACCCGGCCAGGCAAATACGGTTTCCGTCAGGACGGCACCATATAGCAAATCACCCAAAGCCAGACCCAGCACGGTCACGGAAGGAATCAGGGCATTGGGCAAAGCATGACGGAAAATAATTTGCCATTTTGACAGGCCATAAGCCTTGGCAGTACGGACATAGTCTTCGGTAAGCTGTTCCAGCATGGAAGAACGAATTTGCCGGGAAACCACCCCCAGATGCACAAAGCTAAGGGTAATGGCAGGTAAAACAAGGTGCTTTAAGGTACTGAGAAAACTTTCCCATTTCCCGGCCAGTAACGTATCAATTAAATAAAAACCCGTTACAAAAGGCGGCACCGGCAAGCCCTGCCCTATCCTGCCTCCGCCCGGGAACCAGGACAAGTGTCCGTAAAAAACAATAATCAGCCCCAGGCCCAGCCAGAACGCCGGCATGGAAATACCCATTACGGAAATGGTTCGGGCAATTTGGTCTATCCACTTGTTTTTATAAACGGCCGACAGCACGCCTAAAGGCACACCAATGGCAATAGCGATAATCAGGGAAACCAGGGCCAGTTCCAGGGTAGCCGGAAAAAATGCCAGCAAGTCTTGCAAAACCGGGCGACCGGTACGGATGGAAGTGCCCAGATCCCCCTGCAGAAGCCCTTTCAGGTAGATCCAGTATTGCTCGTATAAAGGCAGGTTCAGGCCCAGCTTGTCACGAATGGAATTGACGATTTCATCGGTTGCCCTGTCACCGGCAATCAGCCTGGCCGGGTCTCCCGGAATCAGGTGGGAAACAATAAAGGTAATAATTGAAACGCCCAGAACAACAAATACGAGTCCTATCAGGCGTTTACGGATAATTTGCAGAAACGACATAGCCAAGCCCACCAGCAAAAACGCCCGTTTAACGGGCGTTTTGCCTGTTCATTAAGTTGTCAACAGCCAAACTACTCTTTGCTGATATCCCGTACGTTATAAACGTCATCAAGCATGGGATTGTAGCTATACCCTTTGACGTTATCACGCAGGCCTACTTCCTCACTTTTCTGGAACAGGTAAACATAGGCATAGTCTTTCAAGACCTGCTTTTGTGCCTCCTGGTACAGTTTGGTACGTTCTGCCTGATCGCTGATTTCCGCCGCTTTGCGAACCAGCTTATCAACTTCCGGATTTGAATAGAAAGAACGGTTACCCGGCAGGCCTCCTTTTTCTGAGTCAAACCAGTAGTTCATGAACATGAACGGGTCGGCAAAATCGGGGCTCCAGTTACCCAGTGCGATATCAAAATCACCCTTGCCCAGGCGATCCCGCATGGTTGCATTGGCCAGCTTTTCAAGTTTGACATCAACGCCCAGTGCGGCCAAATTGGCCTGCACGGTAAGCGCAATCGGTTCCCAGTTGGCATCACGGTTGGAGTACAGCAAAGTCAGGCTTTGTTTGCCAAGATTCGCCTTGGCAAGGCTGGCTTTGGCGGCATCCAGGTTCTGCTTGAAATCGGGGTTTGAATCATCATAAGCCCACATGCCGTCTGGAATCGGGCCTTTAAGCTGCTTGCCCTGATTGTTCAATACCCCTTCCACAATACCCTGGTAATCAATCGCTTCGGAAATGCCTTTACGTGCATTGACATCACTTAAAGGGCCTGTTTTATTATTCAGGTATAAATAGGTAACCAGCAGGGAGGGTACTTTCTCGAAATGCACCCCGGGTTTGCTTTTCAGGGCTTCGATCTGGTCTACCGGCAATTTGGCTACAATATCCAGGTCACCGTTCTGTAACTGCAAACGCTGGGCCGAGGCATCGGGTATGATTTTAAGCAGCACCTTGTCAAGCACCGGCTTGTCACCCCCATAATGGGGGTTGCGCTCAAGTAAAATAGCCTGGCTTTTATCCCACTTGCTTAACTGGTAAGGGCCCGAACCGGCTGTGTTGCCCGCCAGGAATTTGTCTGCGCCACCCTCGGCCTTTTCCACGGCCGGATTAACAATACCGGCGCCATTGTTGGCCAGAATATAAAGGAAAGGGGCAAACGGTGTTTTCAGTTTGAACTCTACCGTTAAAGGGTCTTTGACACTGATTTCCAGATCGGCCGGAAATGGCTCTGACGGCCCTTGTTTAACCCGCAATAAACGATCAAACGTATATTTGACGGCATCGGCAGTCACATCGCTGCCATCATTGAATTTATGGCCCGGTTTAAGCTTGAACACCCAGGTCAGGTTATCGGCGGATGCCTCCCAGCTTTCAGCCAGGTCACCCTCTACATCGGTAGAGCCTTTTTTGTATTTAACCAGATGCTGGTAAGCCGGATAGGTAACCGTCCAGTCATTGTTATCCATCGTGATTGCCGGATCAAGCGTTTGCGGATCGGATGATTTGGCAATCACAAGTGTATCTTTAGGTGTCGCAGCCATGGCGGCTGGCAATGTCATTGTAAAACCAAGTGCTGAAGCAAAGGCTGCAACCAACACTTTTTTGTAAATGCGTTGTCCTAACATAACCGATCTCTCCAGATAAGTAATCAGATGAGATTCGATATTAGCAAAACTTTTTCCAATTGGAAATAGCTATTAACCCGCCTTAAACTGTTACCAGATCACTGTCAATCATGGGGTACTCATGCGAATTGGACAGCTCGTAATGCCACCATTCCGAGGCAATGGGCTTGAAGCCGGCATGCAGCATGACGCCCAGCAATAACAGGCGGTTTTTTTGTACCGCTTCGGGCAAACTGGTGCAAGTATGGTGCGATGCATCTTCCATGGCATCGAAGCCGGTTCCCATATCCAATTCTTTATTATTGGCATCCAGCAAGGTGACATCAACCGCTACCCCGCGTGAGTGGTTGGAACCCTGGCTCGGATCGGAGACATACTGCGGGTCAGCCAGCACCGACCAGAAAATTTCCTGGGCCTTGTTCGGGCGATAGGCATCAAAAATTTTAAGAGTAAAGCCCGCCTGCCTGGCGTAAACAACCGCTTTGTTCAAACAGGCCTCGGCATCGGGGTGCAAGGCACATACCGCCTGCCGGTAAACAATTTTACCAGCCAGGTTATTCTTGGTGGCATAAACCAGGTCTATCACCACACCATGATCTTGCTCGGTAATAATATTTAAGGCCATGTCTCCCCCGTTTTTGTAAATTTATTCAGCCTTCATTGATTCGATGGAATCTGCCAGAAGACGGATATTGCCATCCTGTTCAGCCTCGCTGGCTGCCGCAAAACCACTGGCCACCAGTTGCCCGTCAAGATGAATCTCAAAGCTGTGATCGTGCCCTGTTTTGTTCACAAGATCAATGATGTTTTCATTTTGCAAACGTTTGCTGGCAAGCCCGGCTTCTTTCGGATTGTCAAACGGTATCGACAAAAGCAGTTCCTGTCCAGTAGCGGCCAGTAAACGGAAGCGGAAAAGCCCCTGTTCATCACGGAAACTCACGAAACGGGCCGCTTTACCGGATTTTTTGGCCGGTGCCGCAACAGCAGGGGCCACTGCCTGGACATTACGCAAACCAATAGCCTGACGGATTTCCTGGATGAAGGGTGTGGCTTCACGACGTGCCTTTTTCGCCCCTTCCTGCAGGATTTCTTCAATCTGGTCTGGTTTACCCATTAAATCGTTATAACGCTCACGCATGGGGGCCAGCTCATTTTCCAGCAAAGCGGTCAAGGCTTTCTTGGCCTCACCCCAACCCAGGCCATCAAGCAGCTGCTGCCTGAAAGCGGCGGTTTGTTCTGCCGATGCAAAAGCGCTGTATAAGGTAAACAAATGAGAACTGTCAGGGTCTTTGGCTTCACCCGGTAACAGGGAGTCTGTCTGGATCCGGGCAATCGCGACTTTCAGCTCTTTGGCACCACCTTCAAACAGGGGAATGGTATTGTTATAGCTTTTGGACATTTTGCGGCCATCAAGCCCGGGCAGGGTTGCCACGTTTTCTTCAATATGCACTTCGGGCAACACAAAGTAGTCACGACCGGCACCATACTGGTGGTTAAAACGCTGTGCAATATCACGGGCCATTTCCAGGTGCTGGATTTGGTCACGGCCAACCGGCACTTTATGGGCATTGAACATGAGAATGTCTGCCGCCATTAAAATGGGATAAGAGAACAGGCCCATATTCACGCCATCATCGGGTTCAACACCCTTGGCTTCATTCTGGTCTACCGATGCCTTGTAAGCATGCGCCCGGTTCATTAGACCCTTGGGTGTCAGGCAGGTTAAGATCCAGCTTAATTCTGGAATTTCAGGGATATCGGACTGGCGGTAAAAAGTTACCCTGTTACTGTCCAGTCCGGCTGCCAGCCAGGTTGCGGCAATTTCAAGGCGCGAGCGGGCCACCCGTGCCGGGTCATCACATTTAATAAGGGCATGGTAATCGGCCATAAAGAAAAAGGCATCGACATTTTCCTGACGGCTGGCCATGATCGCCGGACGAATGGCGCCGGCATAATTGCCCAGATGGGGTGTGCCCGATGTGGTAATTCCAGTCAGGACCCTTGATTTCTTGCTCATAACATTACATTCCAAATTTATAAACTGACCGCATCCCTGCGCTCAGACTCAAGATATTCTTTCGATTGCATTTCCAGGATACGGGATACCGTACGATGGAATTCATTGGCCAGCGTCCCTTCGGTATACAGCAGTTCGGGTTCACACTCGGCCGACATGATCAGCTTGACTTTATGATCATACAGGACATCAATCAGCCAGGTAAAACGACGGGCTTCCGATGCATGCTTTGGCTGCATTTTAGGAACACCCGACAAAATAACCGTATGAAAACGGCTGGCCAGTTCAAGATAGTCGTTTTGTGAACGGGGGCCACCGCACAAAGTCGCAAATGAAAACCACACCACCGAACCCCCTACCGCCTGCGCCCTGATTTCACGGTTTTCTATATGCAGAACAGGCGGCTCTTGTGCGACGGTGTCTGACAGTTTGTCGAAGGCCTGTTGCAGGGCCTGCTGCGTTTCTTCATTTAAAGGGGTGTGATACAGCTTGACCTGTTCAAGCGTGCGACGGCGATAATCAACCCCGGTATCCACGTTTAAAATATCCATCCGCTCTTGAATCAATTTAATGGCTGGCAGGATACGGTCACGGTGCAGGCCATCGGGGTACAGGGTGGATGGCTCATAGTTGGATGTCATTACAAACGAGGTGCCGTACTCAAACAGCTTGAACAACAGGCGGTACAGAATCATGGCATCGGCAATATCCGACACATGAAACTCATCAAAACAGATAAGACGGTATTTTTTTGCGATATGGCGTGCCACTTCATCAAGCGGGTCTTGCGTGCCCTTGATTTTTTGCAATTGCAAATGCACGCCACGCATGAACTCGTGGAAGTGAATCCGGGTTTTGCGTTTGACCGGAACCGTTAAATAAAAGGAATCCATCAGGAAGCTTTTACCGCGCCCTACCCCACCCCACATATAAACGCCTTTGGGTATGGCCGGTTTATTGAACAGTTTTTTCAATCTGCTGGCACGTTGTGACTTGAATGCGATCCAATCATCATAATATTTCTGCAGGCGCTGAATCGCCTTTTGCTGGGCCTCATCGGCCTTGTAGCCACGTTCAGCCAGGGTTTTTTCGTAATACTGCAAAACATTCATAATAAGAAATCAAGCCTGAAAATCATATATTGACAATACTGGCTGCCATTAAACCAGAAACATGGCAGGAGAATCTTGCGAGCCATATGCAGATAAAACCGCAGGTCTCGTTAAAAAGGCCTGCGGCTGATTAACCGTTTAAAAAAACAGTTATCAAGCACCGCAGGCCTGTCATTTTAAGCAAACTTAAAACGGCACCGGTTCAATTAGAAGTTCAATGCTCGTTTATCGACCGCCAAAGCGGCTTCTTTCATTGCTTCGGACAGTGTTGGGTGAGCATGGCAAATGCGGGCGATATCTTCGGCAGCACCTTTAAATTCCATGATGGTAACGGCTTCGGCGATTAATTCGGATGCCATCGGGCCAACCACGTGTACACCCAGGACTTCATCAGTTTTTGCATCGGCAATCACTTTCACAAAACCGGTGGTATCACCCAGGGCACGGGCACGACCGTTAGCCAGGAAGGGGAAACTGCCCACTTTGATATCACGTTTTTCTGCTTTAAGTGCCTGCTCTGTTTTGCCAACCCATGCAATTTCAGGAGAGGTGTAAATAACAGAAGGAATCGTGTCAAAGTTGACATGACCATGCTGGCCGGCGATACGCTCGGCAACGGCCACACCCTCTTCTTCGGCTTTATGCGCCAGCATTGGGCCACGCACCACATCACCGACTGCCCATACATTTGGCAGGTTGGTTTTGCAGTCGCCATCAACCGCAATGAAACCACGCTCGTCGAGTTGCAGGCCAACCGCTTCAGTGTTTAAACCGGCTGTGTAAGGTACACGGCCAATGGAAACGATTAACTTGTCTACAACGACGACCTGTTCTTCACCTTTGGCGGTGGTATAAGGAACGGTAACCACTTTGGCGGTTTTGCTGATTTCACCGATTTTCACGCCAACTTCAACTTTCAGGCCCTGTTTGGCAAACGCTTTCTGGGCTTCTTTGGCAACCTGGGTATCGGCCACGGCCAGGAAATCGGGGGCGGCTTCAAGCACCACAACCTCGGCACCCAGGCGACGCCATACGCTACCCAGCTCCAGACCAATGACACCGGCACCGATCACACCCAGCTTTTTAGGTACGGCAGGGATACGCAATGCGCCATCGTTGGACAGGATTTGGCTTTCGTCAAAATCCAGGCCCGGCAAGGCGCGAGGCTGTGAACCGGTTGCGATAATAACGTGCGCAGCGGTTAAGGTTTCTTCTTTTTTGCCAGTAACCTTGATGCTGTAGCTGCCATCGGCCGCTTTACCGGCGAACTCGCCTTTACCCGAGAAGAAAGTAACCTTGTTCTTTTTGAACAGGTACAGGATACCTTCATTGTTCTGTTTCACAACCGTGTCTTTACGACCGATTAAGGTATCCAGGTTCAGTTTGACCTTGCCCACTTCAATACCGTGTTCGGCAAAGTGGTGGTTAGCCTGTTCAAAGTGTTCAGAAGACTGCAGCAGGGCTTTGGATGGAATACAACCCACGTTGGTACATGTACCGCCCGGTTTTGCATTACCGGCGTCGTCTGTCCAGGCATCGATACATGCCACTTTCTTGCCCAACTGTGCCGCACGAATCGCAGCGATGTATCCGCCAGGACCGGCACCAATAACAACCACATCAAATTGAGTAGACATATAAACTCTCTTTTCTTAATTCATTCGCATGCACTTATAGTGCATATAAAGAAGCACGCCCCACTAAGGGGCGTGTTACACGGTATTTGATTACAGATCAAGCAACAGGCGTTGTGGATCTTCAAGGGCTTCTTTCATGGCAACCAGACCCAGAACCGCTTCACGACCATCGATAATACGGTGATCGTAAGACATGGCAAAGAAGTTGACCGGACGAACCACGACCTGGCCGTTTTCTACAACCGCACGGTCTTTGGTGGCGTGAATACCCAGAATGGCTGATTGTGGCGGGTTGATAATGGGGGTAGACAGCATGGAGCCGAATGTACCGCCGTTAGAGATGGAGAATGTACCGCCAGACAGTTCGTCGAGGGTTAATTTACCATCACGTGCTTTCGCGCCAAACTCGGCGATTTTTCTTTCGATATCGGCAATCGACATCTGGTCTGCGTTACGCAGGATAGGTACAACCAGGCCACGTGGGCTGCCTACGGCGATACCGATATCAAAGTAACCGTGATAGATAATGTCTTTACCGTCAACGGAAGCGTTCAGAACCAGGTATTTTTTCAGGGCGGCAACAGCGGCTTTAACAAAGAAAGACATGAAGCCCAGTTTGACACCGTGCTCTTTCTCGAATTTTTCTTTGTATTTGTTACGCAGGTCAATAACCGCTTTCATGTTGATTTCATTGAAAGTGGTAAGAATTGCGTTTTCTGATTGTGACTGCAGCAGACGCTCGGCGATACGTGCACGCAGACGTGTCATTGGAACGCGCTGTTCTGGACGGCCATCCAGGGAAACTGACAGCGGCACGGCAGGTGCAGCGGCAACAGGCGCAGAAGCGGAAACGGCATCTGCCTTGGTAACGCGGCCATCACGGCCTGTACCGGCCACATCGCTGGCTCTGATACCTTTTTCAGACAGGATTTTGCTGGCAGCCGGAGAAGCGACACCACTGACGGCTTTACTTTCTGCCGCTGGCGCTGCTGCAGGAGCCGCAGCAGGGGCAGCCTCAGCGGCTGGCGCTGGCGCTGCTGCCGTTGCTTCGGTGTCAATTCTTGCCAACAGCTGTTCTGCAGCAACGGTACTGCCATCACCTTCAATGATTTCAGTAATTACGCCTGATGCAGGGGCAGGAACTTCAAGAACCACTTTATCTGTTTCTACTTCAATAAGGGTTTCATCTTGAGAAACCGCTTCACCTACTTTCTTTTTCCATTCAAGCAGGGTTGCTTCAGAGATTGATTCTGATAATTGAGGAACAACAACGTCAATAATAGCCATTTTTTTTAATCCGTAAAATATGTTAGACCAATTACTTGGTAAGGATAAAACCTTTTAACTTCGGCATAAAAGCCTGTTCAATCAATGCCTTTTGCTGCTCGACGTGTTTGGCCAGATAGCCAACCGCTGGAGACGAAGAAGCATTACGGCCTGCATAAGACAGTTTCTGACCGGCAGTCATGTTCTCATACAGATGATGCTGAATATAGAACCAGGGGCCCTGGTTCTGAGGTTCATCCTGAACCCAGACAACTTCTGTGGCGTTAGGATATTTCTTGATTTCCGCATCGAATGCCTTATGGGCAAACGGATACAACTGCTCGATACGAATAATGGCCACGTCACTGGCTTCACGCTCGGTACGGGCGTTGACCAAATCGTAATAAACTTTACCGGAACAAACCAGAATGCGCTTGACCTTATCTGCCTTGATGTCTGTATTGACTTCAGGAATGACGGTCTGGAATTCACCGGTAGCCAGGTCGCTTAAGGGTGAAGTCGCGTCTTTGTTACGCAGCAATGATTTTGGCGTGAAAATAACCAAAGGCTTGCGGAACTGGCGAATCATTTGACGACGCAGCAAGTGGAAGATTTGCGCGGCATTGGTGGGCTGGACAACTTGCATGTTATTGTCTGCACACAGCTGCAGGAAACGCTCGATACGTGCGGATGAGTGCTCGGGGCCCTGTCCTTCATAGCCGTGTGGCAGCATCATTGTAAGACCGCACTGACGGCCCCATTTTGCCTCGCCGGAAGAAATGAACTGGTCAATAACAACCTGCGCACCGTTAACAAAGTCACCGAACTGCGCTTCCCAGATGGTAAGCGTGTTGGGTTCTGCGCTGGCATAACCGTACTCAAAGCCCAGTACCGCTTCTTCTGACAAAACAGAGTCGATCACGGTAAATGGCGCCTGGTTATCGGTCACATTTTGCAGGGGGATATAGGTACCGTCGTCCCAGCGTTCACGTTTCTGGTCGTGCAATACGGCGTGACGATGGGTAAAGGTACCACGGCCTGAATCCTGGCCGGTAATGCGGATGGCATAACCGGAAGCAACCAGAGTTGCAAAAGCCAGGTGCTCACCCATACCCCAGTCAAGGTTTTGCTCGCCGGCAGCCATATTGCGACGGTCATTCAGCAGCTTTTTAACCAGGTTATGCGGTGTGAAGTTTTCGGGTACGGTTGTGATTTTTTCACCAATACGCTTGAGCTCAGCCAAAGGCACTGCGGTATCGGCGCTGTCTGTCCACTTGGCACCCAGGAATGGGGTCCAGTCGATAGAATATTTGTTTTTAAAGTCGGTTAATACGGGCTCAACGGTTTTCTGGCCATCTTCCATTAACTGACGGTACTCTTTAACCATCTGGTCGGGGCCATCGGCTTCAAGTACGCCTTGGGCAACCAGTTTGTCGCCATACAGTTTACGGGTACCGGGGTGAACGCTGATGCTTTTGTACATCAAAGGCTGTGTAAGGGCTGGGGTGTCCTGCTCGTTGTGACCCAGTTTACGGAAACAGATGATGTCAACAACCACGTCCAGGCCAAATTCCGTACGGAAATCCACGGCCAGTTGGGAAACAAAGGCAACCGCTTCAGGATCATCGCCGTTTACGTGGAAAACAGGCGCTTCGATCATTTTGACAACGTCGGTACAATACAATGTTGAACGTACGTCGCGTGGATCGGAAGTGGTAAAACCAATCTGGTTATTAATAACGATATGAACGGTACCACCGGTGCCATAACCACGGGTCAGGGCCAGGTTCAGGGTTTCCATAACCACACCCTGACCGGCAAAAGCCGAGTCACCGTGCACCAGAACCGGCAATACTTCTTTCTTGCCGCTTTCACGGCGTTCCTGGCGCGCACGTGCACTACCTTCTACAACCGGGTTAACAATTTCAAGGTGAGACGGGTTGAACGCCAGTGACAGGTGAACCGGGCCGCTGCGTGTAGACAAATCGCTTGAAAAACCGTTGTGGTATTTAACGTCACCATCGGTCAGGCCTTCGGCGTGTTTGCCTTCAAATTCGGCAAACAGGTCACCGGGCATTTTACCCATGATATTAACCAGCATGTTCAGGCGACCACGGTGAGCCATGCCCACTACAATTTCCTGAACGCCACAATCGGCTGAGTGATTGACGATTTCATCCATGGAGGCGATAAAACTTTCACCACCCTCAAGGGAGAAGCGTTTCTGGCCAACATATTTGGTATGCAGAAAACGCTCAAGACCTTCGGCTTCGGTCAGTTGCTGCAAAATACGTTTTTTCTGCTCGACATTAAAGTTGGGATTACTTTGAATGGATTCCAGGCGCTCTTGGATCCAGCGTTTGACTTTTGGATCGGATATATGCATGAACTCAACACCAATGCTGCGGCAATAAGTATCGCGCAGGGCATTGAGGATTTCACGCAAGGTCATGGTTGTTTTCTTGGTGAAATAGGTATTCGTTGCGGAATAGACATCATCAAGATCAGCTTCGGTCAGGCCGTAAAAAGCGGGATCAAGTTCAGGTATTACCTGGCGTTCCTGGCGCTTTAATGGATCCAGTGTAGCCAGACGTACCCCTAATGAACGGTAAGCGGCGATAAGTGACTGCACGTGCAGTTGCTTGCCTGCAACTTCCAGATTGGGTGCTGCTGTTTGCAAAACGGCAAAAGCATTTGCTTTTGCCCGTTGCGCGAAAGAAGTAATAACAGAAGTGTGATTTTGGTCACGGGTTCCTTCGGAACCGTCGGTTGCAGGCAAATGCTGCAATTGATCAAAATAGTTTCGCCATTCTTCTGGCGCTGAGTCTGGATTTTCCAGATACGCTTCGTAGAGTTCTTCTACATAAGGGGCATTACTGCCATATAAATAAGATGTGGATTTTTTTTCAATTTCCGTAGTCATAAACGCTTCACCGGTTGAGTGTTTCACCCTTTGGATGCAGGAATACCTTCCGCGTAACGGCTAGACCGAATTGCGGATAGCGGGGCAGAAGGCACGTACTAGCCTCAAAAGCCAATAACCTCAAAGTATACGCTCATTTACCGTTTTTTTTGTCATAATGTTTTCAAAAACAAAAGATTCTTGCTGCCTTATCACGGGCAAATTGTTATATTTGTATAATTCGTTGCAATATACATACGATTCATTTAAATTTATCACACTAAAAAAATTTATCACACTAAAAATACAATAGGGTCTCCTCTACTATGAATCATGACTTCAATAAGTTGGCGCTGGATTATCATGCATACCCAACCCCAGGCAAAATTTCCGTTACCCCCACAAAACCCCTGGCGAACCAGGATGACCTTTCCCTGGCCTACTCTCCGGGCGTTGCGGCTGCCTGCATGGCCATTTTCAATGAAGGTGATGAAGCTGCCGCAAAATACACGTCCCGCTCCAACCTGGTAGGCGTCATTACCAATGGCACTGCCGTACTGGGCCTGGGCAATATCGGCCCCCTGGCTTCCAAGCCGGTCATGGAAGGTAAAGGTTGCCTGTTCAAAAAATTCGCCGGTGTCGATGTGTTTGATATTGAACTGGCCGAAAACGATCCCGACAAACTGGTTGATATTATCGCAGCCCTTGAACCCACGTTAGGCGGTGTTAACCTTGAAGACATCAAGGCGCCGGAATGTTTCTACATTGAAAAGAAACTGCGTGAGCGCATGCGCATCCCGGTTTTTCATGACGACCAGCACGGCACGGCCATCATTTCTTCCGCTGCCATCTTAAACGGACTGAAAATCGTTAATAAAAACATTGCCGATGTCAAACTGGTCTGCTCCGGTGCCGGTGCCGCCGCCATTGCCTGCCTTGATTTACTGGTTAAAGTAGGTATCAGCCAGCATAATATCTATGTGTGCGATTCCCGTGGCGTTATCTGGCAAGGCCGTGACGAATCCATGGAAGAAAACAAGGCCCGTTACGCCCAGCAAACAGATGCCCGTACTCTGGCTGATGTCATCAAGGACGCCGATGTTTTCCTGGGTTGCTCTACTGCTGGCGTTTTAACCAAAGACATGGTTAAGTCAATGGCCAGCACCCCCCTGATTCTGGCCTTGGCTAACCCCGACCCTGAAATCCGCCCTGAAGACGCCAAAGAGGTCCGCCCCGACTGCATTATTGCAACCGGCCGCTCCGATTACCCGAACCAGGTTAACAATGTACTGTGCTTCCCGTTCATTTTCCGTGGCGCACTTGATGTTGGCGCAACGCGCATTACAGAAGAAATGAAACTGGCCTGCGTACACGCGATTGCAGAACTCGCTCAAGCAGAACAGAACGATGAAGTTGCCAGTGTTTATCTGGGGCAAGATCTTACTTTTGGCCCCGAATACATTATTCCAAAACCGTTTGATCCACGCCTGATTGTCCAGATTGCCCCCGCCATTGCACAGGCCGCCATGGACTCCGGTGTTGCCACCCGCCCCATCGAAGACATGGAGTCTTACCGCAGCCAGCTGATGAACTTTATTTATCACTCTGGTCAATTAATGCGCCCTCTTTACCAACAGGCCAAATCCGATCCCAAACGGGTGGTATACGCCGACGGTGAAGATGAGCGCGTTTTGCGTGCCGTTCAAACCGTGGTTGATGAAAAACTGGCCCTACCCATTCTGGTTGGTCGCCCATCGGTTATTAATATGCGTATTGCCAAACTGGGCCTTCGCCTGGTTAACGGCAAAAACATTGAAATCGTCAACCCTGAAGATGACGACCGCTTCAATGAAACCTGGCAAGCCTACTACAAGCTTAAAGCACGTGATGGCGTGACACCCAATATTGCCAAAGCCATGGTACGCAAACACAACACGCTTATCAGTGTCCTGCTTATGGAACGTGGTGACGCCGATGCCATGCTGTGTGGCGTTTCCAGCAAATACGACAACCAACTCAAATATGTCAGCGAAGTTATTGGCCTGAAGCCCGGGGTCAATACTTTTGCAGCCATGAACGTTCTCATGCTGCCCGATGAAACGCTGTTTATTTGTGACACGCATGTCAATGAAAACCCGACTGCCGAACAGATTGCCGACCTGACCATCCAGGCAGCCGAAGAAATGATACGTTTCGGTGTCGTACCTAAAATTGCCCTGCTGTCGCACTCAAACTTCGGCAACCGCCCATCCGAATCATCACGCAAAATGGCACATGCCCGTGAGATCATTGCTGAGCGGGCTCCCCAGCTGGAAGTAGATGGCGAAATGCACGCAGACTCGGCCCTGTCTGAAAAAATCCGTATGGAAGCCTTCCCCGATTCACCACTTAAAGGGCGCGCAAACCTGCTGATTATGCCTAACCTAGACACCGGCAATATTACTTACAATATACTCAAAATGACAGGCAGTAACGGCGTTACCATGGGCCCCATTCTGCTTGGTGCGGCAAAACCGGTTCATATTCTTACCACCAGCTCAACCTCACGCCGTATTGTTAACATGACAACCCTGGCTGTTGTTGACGCCCAACAATCACAAGGAAAATAAGTTTTGTTTAAAAGCGATGATCTTGCCAAACTAATTCTCAGACTGGCCATTGGCTTTCTGATACTGTTTCATGGTTTAACCAAAATCATGAATGGGATCGATCCGGTCATTAGCATGGTAAGCGCCAAAGGCCTCCCTTCTTTTATTGCCTATGGTGTTTACGCAGGAGAGGTCATTGCGCCAATTCTGGTTATTATCGGGCTTTACACCCGCCCCGCTGCACTGGTTATTGCCATTAATATGCTGTTTGCTTTTTTCCTGACACATATGGGGCAATTATCCACCTTTAACCGCGCGGGCGGCTGGACACCCGAATTACCGGCCCTGTTCCTTATTGGGGCATTGGTTATTTTCCTTGGTGGTGCCGGCAAATATTGCCTGAACAGCCCTTATAACAATTAAGGGCTTTCAGAAAATACCCTGCCTTTTGCTTCACTCATAAAAAAAGCCGATACCTTAAAAACAGGTATCGGCTTTTTCTTACACAAAAACCAAAAGCCAAAACAAAAACCCCAAAAGCCGACACATCAACTTTTGGGATCAACAATACCTATTACGGTATTTTTACAGCTATTTTGGCAGAAATTAACGCTTGGAGATTTCCACTACGTCACGTGCCACATCACCGGTAAACAGCTGACGGGGACGGCCAATTTTGTATGCCGGATCAGAAATCATCTCATTCCACTGGGCAATCCAGCCTACTGTACGTGCCAGGGCAAAAATTGCGGTAAACAGGGAAGTTGGGATACCAATCGCACGCTGAACAATACCTGAGTAAAAGTCAACGTTAGGATACAGTTTACGCTCTACGAAGTAAGGATCTTCAAGCGCAATGCGCTCCAGTTCCATGGCCAGTTTAAACAGGGGATCGTTTTCAAGACCCAGTGCACTTAGCACTTCTTTACATGTTTCCTGCATTAATTTGGCGCGTGGATCATAGTTTTTATAAACACGATGACCGAAGCCCATTAGGCGAACACCGGAGTTTTTGTCTTTAACCTGCTCCATGAATTCACCAACCTTGGCAACACCGCCATTGGCCTGGATTTCTTCAAGCATGGTCAGGCAAGCTTCATTGGCACCACCGTGGGCAGGACCCCACAGACATGCAACACCGGCAGCAATAGCCGCAAACGGGTTGGTGCCTGAAGAACCGCACAAACGCACTGTAGAAGTAGATGCGTTCTGTTCGTGATCTGCATGCAGAATAAAGATACGGTCAAGCGCGCGCTCTACCACTTCATTCACTTTATAATCTTCGCAAGGTGTTGCGAACATCATGCGCAGGAAGTTGCCTGTATAAGACAAATCATTCTGGGGATAGATGAAAGGCTGGCCTTGAGAGTATTTATAGGTCATTGCCACCAGGGTCGGCATTTTGGCAATCAGTCTGATCGCTGAAATATGGCGATGCTCTGGATTGGTGATATCGGTAGAATCATGGTAGAAAGCAGCCAATGCACCGACCAAACCTGTCATGATGGCCATAGGGTGCGCATCACGACGGAAGCCACGCAGGAAAAACTGCATTTGCTCGTTAACCATGGTATGGTAAGTAACCTGATGATTGAAATCAGCTTTTTGTGCTGCATTTGGCAACTCGCCATTCAACAGCAAATAACTGGTTTCCATGAAGTCGCAGTTAACGGCAAGTTGCTCGATAGGATAACCACGATACAACAATTGGCCTTTATCACCATCGATATAAGTAATTGCGGATTCACATGATGCCGTTGACATAAAACCGGGGTCATAGGTAAACATACCTGTCTGACCATACAGTTTGCGAATATCTACAACATCAGGACCAACTGTGCCCTGATAAACTGGAAATTCAACTGGGTTACTGCCATCAGAAAAGCTTAACGTTGCTTTCTTTTCAGATAATTTCATTAATATTCCTTACTTAATGTTTAAGCAAAATAATAATCTGCCTGCCTATTCTGCCCGCATCAGACCGATCAGACGGTTTATATTAGACGTATCATAGTCACCCTCTGGCTCTGAACGTGCCAGCAACAGGTCAAGCAAATTATTATCATCCAACTCAAAAAGATGAGTCAGTGATTTGACATCTTCGTCGGTTAACTCTGTTTCATAACGATCTAAAAATTTGGTAATGATCAGATCATTTTCAAGCAGGCCCCGACGGGCACGCCATCGAAGGCGTGCCCGTTCAAGTTCGGTTAATGTTCCCATAACAGCCTGATTAAACCGAACGGCGAACCAGCATTTCTTTGATTTTGCCGATTGCTTTGGTTGGGTTCAAACCTTTTGGACATACATCAACACAGTTCATGATGGTATGGCAACGGAATAAACGGTATGGATCCTCAAGATCGTCGAGACGCTCACCGGTTGCTTCATCGCGACTGTCGGCAATAAAACGGTAAGCGTTCAACAAACCTGCCGGACCAACGAATTTATCCGGATTCCACCAGAAAGATGGACAGGAGGTAGAACAACATGCACAAAGAATACACTCGTACAGGCCATCCAGCTCTTCACGGGCCTCGGGAGTTTGCAGACGCTCTTTCTCGGGTGGCGGTGTATCATTAACCAGGTATGGGCGGATTGAATGATACTGATTGAAGAAATGGGTCATGTCAACAATCAGGTCACGAATCACGGGCAGACCTGGCAACGGGCGCAGAACGATAGGCTCTTTCAGTTCCAACAGGTTGGTTGTACATGCCAGGCCGTTTTTACCATTGATATTCATGGCATCGGAACCACAAACACCCTCACGGCAGGAACGACGGATAGCCAGACTGTCATCTACGTCATTTTTGATACGGACAATCGCATCAAGCAACATTTTGTCGGTTGGCTGAAGCTCTACATCGAGCTTTTGCATGTAGGGACGCTCGTCCTTATCAGGGTCGTAGCGGTAAATTTCAAATTTGACGATACGTTTAGTACTCATAATATCCTGCTTAGAATGTGCGTGCTTTAGGTGGGAATGATTCAACAGTGAGTGGTTTCATGTGAACCGGCTTGTATTCCAGACGACCGTCTGAGGAATGCCATAAGGTATGTTTCAGCCAGTTTACATCGTCACGCTCAGGGTTATCATTCAAGGCATGGGCACCGCGACTTTCTGTACGGTTTGCTGCAGACTTGATTGTTGCACGGGCAACTTCAATCATGTTCTCCAGCTCGAGGGCTTCAACACGTGCCGTGTTGAATACTTTTGATTTATCTTTGAAATAAATGCTGCTGACCTGTTCGCGCAGGCCTTCAATTTGATCAACACCTTCTTTCAGCAACTCGAGCGTGCGGAAAACACCGCAATGCTGCTGCATGGAGAAGCGGATGGCATTACCCACATCCTGTGCTTTTTCACCAGAAGTACGGGATTCGATAGCATTAACACGAGACAGGGAGTAATCGACCGATTCTTTAGGAAGCGGCTGATGTTCTTTTTGTTTCTCGGGGTGAGAGTCAACAATATGGTTACCTGCAGAACGGCCAAAAATAACCAGATCCAGCAGAGAGTTGGTACCCAGACGGTTTGCACCGTGCACAGACACCGCTGCACATTCACCGATGGCGTACAGGCCATTAACCACTTTTTCTTCGCCATTTTCCCATGACACAACCTGGCCATGATAGTTGGCTGGAATACCGCCCATTTGATAGTGAATGGTTGGTACGACAGGGATTGGCTCTTTGATTGGGTCAACGTTACCGAACTTGATCGCGATTTCACGAATGGAAGGCAGACGTTTCTTGATAACATCGGCACCCAGGTGATCCAGCTTCAAGACAACATAGCTGCCATCAGGGCCACAACCACGACCTTCCTTGATTTCCTGGTCCATGGAGCGTGAAACAAAGTCACGTGGCGCCAGGTCTTTCAGGGTAGGTGCATAACGCTCCATGAAGCGCTCGCCATCTTTATTGAGCAGGATACCGCCTTCACCACGAACACCTTCGGTAATAAGAACGCCGGCACCCGCCACACCTGTTGGGTGGAATTGCCAGAATTCCATATCTTGCAGGCAAATACCTGCACGCGCAGCCATACCAAGACCATCACCGGTATTGATAAAGGCATTGGTAGACGCTGCCCAGATACGACCCGCACCACCCGTTGCCAGAACCGTATTCTTGGCTTCGAGGATATAGATATCGCCGGTTTCCATTTCAAGGGCTGTAACACCCAATACATCACCTGCCTCGTTGCGAATCAGGTCCAGCGCCATCCATTCGACGAAGAAGTGGGTTTTAGCGGCAACGTTACGCTGGTACAGTGTATGCAACAGGGCATGCCCGGTACGGTCGGCTGCGGCACAGGCACGCTGGACCGGCTTTTCACCAAAGTTGGCGGTATGGCCACCAAACGGACGTTGATAAATAGTGCCATCAGGGTTACGGTCGAAAGGCATGCCGAAGTGCTCCAGCTCATAAACGGCCTGAGGCGCCTGGCGGCACATGAATTCGATGGCGTCCTGGTCTCCGAGCCAGTCTGATCCCTTAATGGTATCGTACATGTGCCAGAACCAGTTGTCTTCACTCATGTTACCCAGCGATGCACCGATACCGCCCTGGGCAGCTACCGTGTGTGAGCGTGTAGGAAACACTTTGGATAAAACGGCAACTTTCAGACCAGCCTGCGCAAGCTGCAAAGAACAACGCATACCGGCTCCGCCGGCACCCACAACCACCACATCAAACTGGCGGCGGGGCAATGAAGTATTAATTGCGACCACGGCTTATAGACTCCAAACAATTTTCGCGAAAAACAAGACTGAACCGATTAACCACAAAACGGTTAATACATGCAGGGCAACACGAATGCCTGCCGGTTTCACATAATCCATCCAGATATCACGCACGCCGATCCAGGCATGCCAGGCCAAAGAGAAAAAGGCCAGAGTGGCTGATATTTGCCCCAGGGGCAAGCCAAAACAGGTAAAGGTAAAGAAACCTTTCCATGACTCATGGTTAATGGATGTGAACAGGGCACAGACCAGGAATATAGTTGAATAAACAGCCAGGATGATGGCTGTCATGCGCTGGACGAGGAAGTCGAATGAACCGTAATGCGCACCGACAACCAGACGCTTTCTACCGATTTGCTCTTGAACTGCCATTACAGGACTCCAAACATTTTAATTGCAAAAACCAGCGTAAGCGCAAGACTTACCACCAGGACAATCATCGCACTTTTTGCGGAGGCTTCTTTATCCATGCCAAGGTGAAGGTCCAGTGTAAGGAACCGGATACCGGCACAGAGATGGTGCATAAAGCCCCATAACAACACTAACAGAACGAGTTTCAGCAAGAAGCCGCCAAACCCGCTTCCCAATGCAGTAAAGCTTTCAGGCGAAGCAACACTGGCAGCAAAAAGAGGGACAAGAATAATAGGAAGACTTAAGAACAGGAGTGCACCACTGATACGATGCAAAATAGACACTTTCCCGGCAGTGGGCAAGCGGTATTTTACCGAAATTAGATCAAGATCGAGATTACGGTACTCTTTACGTGGCTTTGACGTTGAGTCTGACATAATGGCCTCAAAAAAATGAAACGATTTACAACAATAAAAAAAAACAAACCCGGTTCAATTATAACGTTGAACCGGCACTAAACAAAACGGCCTCTAGTTTAAACTATTTCTGTAATGATAATGATCGGTCAGGTAAAAACCCCTGCGAATTTCCATGGGCCGGTCACCATAAGTGTATGAAACCCGCTCAACCTGCAACAAAGGAAAACCCGCTGGAACTTTAAGAAAATCAGCCAGTTGCGTACTTGCCGCGACCGCCTTTACCTTTTCTTCAGCCCGAATCATGCTGACACCAAATTTTGTTTCAAACAAGCCATAAAGCGGCCCTTTGTTTTGGATTAGCACATCGGCACTTAAACCTTTAAATACATCAGCCGGCAGCCAGATTTCATCTATCACGGTTGGCCGGTTGCCCAGATTCATGAATCGCTTTATATATATA
>JAAYHN010000155.1 GCA_012735395.1 Alcaligenaceae bacterium
ACACAAAGCGAACGCAGCCAAAGTGTTTTTCCATCAACACTTGCTGTTCTTTGTTCGGGTAAATGCGGTATTTATAGGCTTTAAGCATGGCTTGTTATCGGGTTTTGACTTAGGTAAAATCTACCATTACCCTTATTTGGTGTCAATAATGAAAAAACAATTAAATATTTTTAATTTTAATGGAAAGCGATTTCTTTAACTTGCTTAACATTCTGGAAATACCTTACCGGATTTTTACACCGAAAACATACCCTATCCCGCAAGGGGAAAATGCTTTTCGGGACAGCCTGGCAGGCAAGGTTTATTCACCAGCCAGGCTGTCAGGTTGTTTGTCCAGCAGCATGACCAGTTTGTAATCAAGATGTGTGGCAAGCCGGAAGGTTATTTGGTCGAACTCAAGATAACCTTGTTCGGGATGCATGAATTCACGCAGCCCTCCTTCTCGCTCTACCACAGTCTGCCTTGACCACCAATGCTGGAATACCGGACTGGAACCAAGCAGTTCTTCTATGATTTCCTTAATATCGGGCTCATCAAGATGCGCGCCTATATCTGCCCGGAACTCGGCAACCGAACGATGCGCACGCTGTTCCCAATTCACCACAATATGCGGTGCTTCGCTGCTTTGAAAAATAAACCTGAGCAAGTTGGGTTCTGCCTGCCTGCCCGGCCAGCCATTAAAAACCATATCCAGCTCCGCATTGAAAAAAAGCATATTCCAGCAACGGTCCAGAATATAGGCCGGGCCTTTCATATTATCGACACACCCCTGCAAGGACAATGGAAGACTGCCATACTGCTCTTTGGCGTGATCAGGATCAGTCGCCTCGGCCAGTTCAAACAGGTAAGCCCGCTCGGCCTTGCTCATTTGCAGGACGTCGGCCAGACGCGACCAGACGGCACTGGAAACGGATACATCACGCCCCTGCTCTATCCAGGTATACCAGGTTACGCTGATATCACATAACTGGGCAACTTCTTCACGCCGCAAGCCTGGCGTGCGGCGACGCTGGCCATGGGCCAGCCCCGCCATTTGCGGCGTAACCCTGGCCCGGATATTGCGCACGAACTCACCCAGCGCCAGCTTTTTCAGGGAAGTCCCTGCCTTGTCCTGGGTGCCCATTGCTTAATCAAGACTGCTCATTAAGGCCTTGCGCACCTCGGTTTCCTCAAGCCCACTGCGGCGGATGTAATCCTGCAACTGGTCTTCACCAATTTTACCCACATTGAAATAGGAAGACTCGGGGTGACTCAGATAGAAACCCGACACACTGGAAGCCGGGTACATGGCCAGGCTTTCCGTCAGGATCATATCAATATCTTCAGGCTGCATGACATCAAACATGGCGCGTTTGACCGTATGCTCGGGGCAGGCCGGATAACCCGGTGCCGGGCGGATGCCCTGGTACTTTTCGGCAATCACCGCTTCATTGCTGAGTGCTTCATCGGGTACATAACCCCACAGATCTTTACGCACCCGTGCATGCAGGCATTCTGCAAAGCCTTCCGCAAAACGATCGGCCAATGCCTTGACCATGATGCTGGAGTAATCGTCCAGCGCTTCTTCAAAGCGTTTTTCAATGGCTTCTATGCCCAGGCCACCGGTAACGGCAAACATGCCGATGTAATCCTTGACGCCGCTTTCTTTGGGCGCGATATAGTCGGCCAGGCACTTGTTGGCCACTCCTTCACGCTTGGCATTTTGCTGACGCAGGTTACGCCAGGTAAACAGGACTTCGCTGCGGGACTCATCTTTATAAACTTCGATATCTTCATGATTGACCGTATTGGCCGGGTAAAAAGCCACCACGCCACTGGCCGTCAGCCAGCGGCCCTCAATGATTTTTTTCAGCATGGCTTTGCCATCGGCATACAGTTTTTTGGCCTGTTCACCCACCACTTTGTCTTCCAGAATGGCCGGGAATTGCCCGAACAGCCCCCAGGTCTGGAAAAACGGAGTCCAGTCCATGAATTTTTCTATTTCGCTTAAATCGTACTGTTTGAAAAGACGGCGCCCGATAAATTTGGGTTTGGGTGGTGTGTAATTTTGCCAGTCGATAGCCGGTTTTGCCTTGCGGGCATCTTCCAGCGGAATAATGGGTGTAGCTTTGCGGTTGGCATGGCGCTCTCGCACTTTTTCATACTCTTCAGCCGTTTCCTTGATAAAGGCATCGGCCTGATCGGATACCAGCATGGTTGCCACCCCCACGGCACGGCTGGCATCGGGAGTGTAAACCACAGGCCCATCGTAGTGCGGCGCGATTTTAACGGCAGTGTGTACCCGACTGGTGGTGGCGCCCCCAATCATGAGCGGCAGGTTGCGCTCACGGAAGTAAGGGTCGCGCTGCATTTCAGAGGCAACGTAGGCCATTTCTTCCAGGCTGGGGGTGATAAGCCCCGACAAGCCGACAATATCGGCATTTTCTTCCTTGGCTTTGGCCAGGATGTCGGCGCAGGGCACCATCACGCCCATATTAACCACTTCGAAGTTATTGCATTGCATCACCACGGCCACGATATTCTTGCCAATATCATGCACATCGCCTTTAACGGTTGCGATCACCATTTTCCCCTTGGCGCGCACATCACCGCCGGCCGCTTCGATCTGGCGTTTTTCCTCTTCAATAAAGGGAATCAAATGGGCCACGGCCTGTTTCATGACTCGGGCCGATTTCACTACCTGGGGCAGGAACATTTTACCGGCGCCAAACAGGTCGCCCACGATATTCATGCCATCCATAAGCGGGCCTTCAATCACTTCAATGGGGCGACCACCCCGGCCGGCAATAATCTGACGGATTTCTTCGGTATCTTCGGTAATAAAGGTGGTAATACCATGCACCAGGGAGTGTGCCAGACGTTTTTCCACGTCCTGCTCGCGCCAGCTTAAGTCTTCTTCTTTTTTGGTACCACTGCCCTTGACAGTTTCGGCAAACTCAACCAGGCGCTCGGTAGGCGTACGCTCATCGTCAGGCTCTGTTTTACCCAGCGGATTGGGCCTGTCAAGAATCACGTCTTCAACCAGGTCTTTGGTTTTTGGATCCAGGTTGGCATAAACGCCCAACATGCCGGCATTAACAATACCCATGGTCAGGCCTTCGTTAATGGCGTAATACAGGAATACCGTATGAATCGCCTCGCGCATGAGTTCATTGCCACGGAACGAGAAGCTGACGTTGGAAATACCACCAGAAGTACGGGCATGGGGCAGGTTCTCATGAATCCACTTAACCGCCTCGATAAAGTCCATACCATAGTGGTTATGTTCTTCAAGGCCGGTGGCAACCGCAAAAACGTTCGGGTCGAAAATAATATCTTCGGGCGGGAAGTCTACTTCTTCGGTCAGTAATTTATAGGCTTTGCCGCAAATTTCCTTGCGTCGCTCCAGGGTATCTGCCTGCCCTTTTTCGTCGAAAGCCATTACCACCACGGCTGCACCGTATTTACGGCACAGGCGGGCATGGGCCAGAAAAGCTTCTTCGCCTTCTTTCATGGAAATGGAGTTAACCACCGGCTTGCCCTGCACGCACTTCAGGCCCTCTTCAATCACTTCCCATTTGGAGCTGTCAATCATGATGGGTACCCGGGCAATATCGGGTTCGGAAGCGATCAGGTTCAGGAAGCGGCGCATATTGGCTTTGGAGTCCAGCATGGCCTCGTCCATATTGATGTCGATGATTTGCGCACCGTTTTCTACCTGCTGGCGGGCAACCGACAGGGCTTCATCAAACTTTTCTTCACGGATCAGGCGCAAGAACGCTTTACTGCCTGTTACGTTGGTACGTTCACCCACGTTAACAAACAGGGAGTCGTCATCAATATTTAAAGGTTCCAGGCCAGACAAGCGGGTCTTGACCGGGATTTCAGGGACTTCACGGGCGGGCAGGCTTTTAACGCTTGCCGCAATGGCCTGGATATGTTCGGGTGTGGTACCACAGCAGCCACCCACCATATTAACAAAGCCCGCACTGGCAAACTCTGCCAGCAAAGAGGAGGTATCGGCGGGGGTTTCATCGAAACCGGTATCGCTCATGGGGTTGGGCAAACCGGCATTGGGATACACACAGACATAGGTATCGCAAAGTTTGGAAAGCTCGGCCACATAAGGACGCATGAGAGCCGCCCCCAGTGCACAGTTCAGGCCGATGGTAACCGGACGGGCATGACGTACCGAGTTCCAGAAGGCTTCAACCGTTTGACCGGACAGAATCCGGCCGGAAGCATCGGTTACCGTACCGGAAATCATGACAGGCAGCCGCACGCCACGTGCATCAAAGACACTTTCCACCGCAAAAATGGCAGCCTTGGCATTCAGGGTATCGAAAATGGTTTCAATTAAAACAATATCAATACCCCCATCAAGCAGGCCATTCAATTGTTCGGTATAAGCTTCAACCAATTCTTCGAAGGTAATATTACGTGCTCCCGGATCATTGACATCGGGTGAAATGGAAGCGGTTTTGGGTTGCGGGCCCAGGGCACCGGCCACAAAACGGGGCTGTTCTGCCGTGCTAACCTCATCACAGGCCTGGCGCGCCAGCCTGGCTGACGCCAGGTTCTGCTCATAAGCGAGTTCTGACAGATTGTAATCACCCTGGGCAACCCGGGTGGCACCAAAGGTATTGGTGGAGATGACATCAGCCCCGGCATCCAGGTATTGGTGGTGAATATCCTGGATAATATCGGGCCGCACCAGCGACAAAAGTTCGTTATTACCTTTTACGTCTTTACCATGCTCGGCAAACCGTTCGCCACGAAAATCAGACTCACTGAGTTTGTAGCGCTGGATCATGGTGCCCATGGCACCGTCAAACACAAGAATACGGCCTGCGCCAAGCTGACGCACAAATTCTGCACCATGGGTATAGGCAGAAACAGGGTAAGGAAGTTTTGGATAAGCCACGAAGATATACCTGGAAATTAAATTATCATGGCGATAGTGTACTAAATATAGGCATGTTATGTTACAGTAACCGCCTTATTGCCAGGTGCTTTCAAATCATTCGTATTTGTGAAAGTTAAATGGGAAACAGGAAATAGCCGGTTTACTTACCACAACCGCCTGTCCAGTCTGTGCTGCCCCCGCAACGGTAAGCCGTCAAGGTACTGCAATGTACCCACTGGCAAGCCCGATACCAGCCCAACAATAATTACACCTGTTAATTTCCTATGTGCGGGGTCGCACATATCGTGAAGGCCATTTTAATGAATTTTATTCAACACCCCCGTGTACTGGCACTGGCTGCCTGTTTTGCACCGGCATGTTTATCTTCCCTGGCATTTGCCCAAACCCCTGCTGCACCTGTCAATGCAATCAGCACGCTGGATACCATTGTAGCAACACCTGCCCGCATGGCGCAGCCGCTTGAAAACGTCATGGGTGACGTAAGCGTTATTCAGACCGAATCACTGCAAAATGCAGGTATGCAATCCCTGACCGATATTCTGGCCAGGCAGCCGGGTTTACAGATTTATAACTCGGGGGGCCCGCAAACGGTTTCAGGGGTATTTGTGCGGGGGGCCAGTCCGGCGCAATCCCTGGTGCTGGTCAATGGCATGCGGATTAACGATACCAACAGTGGCAGCATCAACTGGGCGGCCATCGACCCATCCACCATTGAACGCATAGAAATCATCCGTGGCCCGGCCAGTAGCCTGTATGGTTCCAGCGCCATGGGCGGCGTCATTAACATTATTACCAAACCTGGCGGGCAAGACCGCCCGTTTAGCGCCTTTGGCAATTTTGGGGTTGGCTCGGACAGTACCTTCAAGACCGGCTTTGGCTTTTCAGGGGCACAAAACAACTGGAACTATAGCCTGGCCGCCAGCTATGCTTCCAGCGATGGCTTTAATGCCACCAACCCTGATTCGCCTTCATTTAACCCCGATGATGATGGCTACACCCAAACCAGCCTGACCGGCTCCCTGGGTTATGAATGGAACCCGGGACAGCGGCTTGACCTGACCTTCCTGCATGGCTACAACCATGGCGATTTCGATTCTGGTAAGGATTACCTGAATACCTATGGCATTACCCGCCAGCAGGCTTATACCCTTGGCAGTACCAATCAAATGACCGACTACTGGGAAAGCATCCTGAGTTTTGGCTACAGTAAAAGCGACCATCACATGCAAACATCTAACGATGCTTATGGTCGCACGGAAATAGCCACCCTCCAGCGTCAGTACAGCTGGCAAAACAATTTTACGCTTAACCAAAATAACGCGCTGTCCCTGGTGCTGGAGCACCTTGACGAACGGGCAAGTGGTACGTCCCTATTAACCCGCCAGCACCGTGATACCAATGCAGTTGGCCTGATCTACCGGGGTGATTTTAGCCGTCACCACTTACAGGCCAGTGTTCGTCATGACCATATTTCGGCCATTGGCAGTAAAACCACCGGCAGCCTGGCTTATGACTACGATTTAAACCCATCACTCAAATTGGGTATGGCGGCCAGCACCGGTTTTCGGGCACCGACCTTTACTGATCTGTATTATCCGGCAGAATGGGGTGGCAACCCTAACCTGAAACCGGAAAAATCCAAGAATATCGAAGCCAGCCTACGCTACCAGACAGATAACACCCAATTAAGCCTGGTGGTGTTCCAGAACAAATTCAGGGATCTGATTCTCTATGGTTGCGATCCTTCGTTCAACTGCACTACAGAAAATATTGACAAAGCCACCATCCGTGGCCTGTCGCTGGAAGCCGCCCACCAGTTTAGCAACACCCTGCTCAGTGCTGGTGCCGACTTTCTGAACCCCAAAAATGACATTACAGGAAAAACACTAAGCCGCCGGTCCAAACAGGTTTATCGTCTTTCGGTCAGCCACAAACTGGACAATGCAGAACTGGGAGCCAGTTATAGGTTCACCAGTAAAAGCCATGATATTCAGTTCAGCGGCAAGGCCGAAAAACTGGGGGGTTACGGCCTGCTCAATCTACACGCAAGCTACCAGTTCAACAAAAATCTGCAGGGTCAGATCTTCTGGAATAATGTGACAGACAAAAAATACAGTACCGCCTATGGCTACAATACCCAGGGCTCCAATGTATTTATTAACCTGGCCTGGCGCATGTAACACCCGCCTGTCTACCATTCAGGCATCATCCGGTCCATACAGTAATGGCCAGCATCCATCATGATGGGCCGGATTATTTTCAGGGAAATCATTTATCATGCCGTCTCGTTTGCTGAAAACAGGTCTGCTCACTGTATGCAGTGCCGTCAACCTGATACTGCCTGCACAGGCAGGTACCTTAAGCAGCCCTTTGCCTGGCCCGGCAAAACGTATTATCAGCCTGTCACCACACAGTACGGAACTCCTGTTTTCAGCACAGGCCGGAAAGTACCTTGCCGGTGTTTCCCAAGGCAGCGATTTCCCGCCAGCCGCCCTGGACATTCAGGGTGTGGGCGATAGCCTTCGCCCCAATATAGAATTATTGCTTGGGCTTAACCCCGACCTGATTGTGACCTGGTCTTCCGGTGGCAACGCCATTGAAGCACTGAAACAGGCCGAAAAAGCGGTACCCGTGTTGTATCTGTACCCTAAAAAACTGGCTGACATCACCGCCGACCTGGAACAGATAGCAAAACTTGCCGGCACCCAGAAACAAACCGTACCGCTTATTAATGAGCTGAGCCGGATTATTCGGCGCACCCAGGAAAAATACCGGCACCAGCCAGCCGTTCCCATTTTTGTTTTTTTAGGTGAGCACCCACTGTTTACACTGGGCGGATCGCCTATTCTGAATGACGTATTAAAAAGCTGCGGGGCCTACAATATTTTTCAGGATATTAAAGCGCCCTCGCCTATTGTCAGCCTGGAAAGCATAATACAACGCCAACCCAAAATGATTTTGGCCGGCTCTTCTGTCACTGGCAAAAAAGAAGAAATTCAGGATTTTTTCAATACCAGGGGGTTTTCTTACCTGCCCGAAGATATTATTACCTTGCCCCCCGATATCCTGTTCAGGCCAACCGAACGCCTGATTCGGGCCCTGCCTGAATTGTGCCAGGCAATAGAACAGGCACGTAACCGGTACACTAATTGATCTTTTTAGCGGTATGACAACAGTTCATACAAAGTCCGGCTAACAGCTTGGCACGGAAGCCGTTTCCACTTCGGCACTTTCCTGTTCAAGTTTTTTCTGGATGGCCTTGGCAGCAACAACGCCATCAGCCATAGAGGTAACAATGCAGGGATGATGGCGATTGGACACTTCACCAATGGCATAAACCCCCGACACATTCGTTTCTGCCGTTAGCACTTCGGTATTGACATACCCTTTTTCACTACAGGCCAGCCCCAGACTGTCCAAACCATTCAACTGCGCCTGGTAACCATAAAACACCAGCACCACATCGTATTTTCTTCCATTGACCGTTAGTGCCTGCGGATCAAACAGATATTCACCGGTATGCACCTGTTTTTGTTCAAGCGAGTCAAACCATTTTTTCTGGGCGCGAACATGACGGGCATAAATATCAACCGACAAAGCCCCTCTTTTTTGGGCATAAATGGCATTCTCGAAAGCGTTATCGCCCCCGCCCAATACCGCCACCTTCTTGTTGGCATATTCGTAGTACGCTGTGTGATGACCCGACCCGACCAGGACATGCTCATATTTTTTTTCGGCCAGTTCTTGTGGAAAACGGGGCGTTACGCCACTGGCCACCACCACAAAACGGGATAACAAGGCATGCCCGTCAAAAAACACGCGGAACAGTCTCTGGCAGTTGGACACCTCTGCCTGGCTATGTCGGGACAACAACTCGCGAACCTGTTGGGCATCTTCGATAATTTCCACCCGGTTAACCCGCATTTTCAATAACACGGGCACACGGGCAGCATCCAGACTGCGCTTGATCTGGACCGCTACTTCTTCACCCGTCAAACCGGGTGCGGTAACGTTCCAGGCATCTTCAAAAGGGTTATGTGCACTTAAGCCCCCTACCCGTTCAGAGGCATCAATAATAAGCGGGGAAAACCCCAGATAGGCCAGCCATACCGCGCAGGACGCACCTGCCGGGCCCGCCCCGATAATGATTGCATCATATATAACAGACCGCATCCCGCCAGATCCTTATTTTCTGTGAAAAATCAATGATTATCTTTACTTTACCAGCCTATTGTAGCCTCTTTCAATCATATAAATACTACAATTAAGCCCTTGATAAATTGCAAAGAAAATTTCTTTCCCTGCAGCTACTTTTTAAACA
>JAAYHN010000156.1 GCA_012735395.1 Alcaligenaceae bacterium
CCCAGTGATAACAGGGTGATATCGGACATAAAAGCCAGGGCACTGGATAAACGGCTGATTTGTTTCAGGTAAAGCCGGGTTTCGGGGGCGCAACCGGAATTGAGGCGTAATAGGCGGGAACCCAGCAAACTGCTGAAAAAAGTGCGCAAACCGTTTCTGCAGCCAAAGCCGATATGCCGCCATAAAAGGGCATCGAATTTTTCCAGTGCGACTGAAAAATCCGTTTCCTGCGCGGCTTCCATTTCCTTAAGAATGTAGGGGTGGCAGCGGATGGCACCCTGGCCAAAAATAATCAGGCTGCGGGTCAGGATATTGGCCCCTTCCACCGTAATGCCAATAGGCAACTGCTGGTAGGCCCGCCCCATGAAGTTGGAGGGGCCAAGGCAGATCCCTTTGCCACCAATAATATCCATGGCGTCGTTAATGGTTTGCCGTGAACGTTCGGTGACATGGCATTTGGCAATGGAAGAAATGACCGAAGGCTTTTCCCCGATATCAATGGCACTGGCGGTTAGCATACGTACAGCATTGCTGGCATAGGTATGGGCTGCCATGCGTGATAGTACCGTTTCAATCCCTTCAAAGTGGCCAATAGACAGGTTAAACTGCTTGCGAATACGGCAGTATGCTCCTACGGTCCTGATACTTAGCTGTGAAATGCCCACGTTGGCTGAAGGCAGGGAAATGGCGCGCCCCGTCGCCAGGCACTCCATTAGCATCCGCCAGCCCTGGCCGGCCATGTCCGGGCCACCAATAATAAAGCTCAGGGGCATGAAAACATCTTTGCCCCTGGTGGGGCCATTCATAAACATGGCATTCAGGGGAAAATGGCGTCTGCCTGTTTTAACTCCGGGGTGATTGGCCGGAACCAGCGCGCAGGTAATGCCAATGTCTTTTTTGTCACCTAACAAACCATCCGGGTCGTACAGCCTGAAAGCCAGGCCTAGCAGGGTACATACCGGTGCCAATGTAATATAGCGCTTGTCCCAGTTAACCCGCATGCCAAGCACCTCTTTGCCCTCCCAGGTCCCCTTGCAAACGGTAGCGCTATCTGGAATGGCGGCGGCATCCGAGCCGGCCCAGGGGCTGGTTAAGGCAAAGGCTGGAATTTCCTGGCCACTGGCAAGACGGGGCAGGTAGTGGTCTTTCTGTTCTGCCGTCCCATAATGAAGCAGGAGCTCTCCGGGGCCCAGTGAATTGGGTACCATGACCGAAACGGCCAGGGCAGAGTTACGGCTGGACAGTTTGGCAATAACTTCGGAATGGGCAAAAGCCGAGAAGCCCAGCCCTCCGTATTGTTTGGGAATAATCATGCCCAGAAACCGTTTTTCCCTGATGTATTGCCAGGTTTCGGGGCTTAAGTCAAAATCCCGGGTACTTACTTGCCAGTCATCAACCATTGCGCAGGCCTGTTCAACTTCATTGTCCATAAAGGACTGTTCTTCGGCGCTTAATACCGGGGCGGGGTGTCGCATCAGTTTTTGCCAGTCGGGACGGCCACTGAACAGTTCGGCATCCCACCAGACCGTGCCCGCTTCAATCGCTTCTTTTTCGGTGGCCGACATGGGGGGCATGACTTTTTGAAATGCACGCAAAATAGGGGCGCTGATTGATTTTTTGCGCCATTGACGCATTTTCTGGAAAAAGTCCATGCCAATCTCCCGATAAAAACCTGTTTATAAGTCAGTTTAAAGACAGGTATTAATTCATCCTAAAGGAGTGAATTCTTTCTGGCCATAGTAAAAACCCTTTACGATTAAAAAATGACTTGTAAATGATAATGATTTCTATTTATAATGAGTTCACCTCAAGGAGAACTCGGAATGAATATGTATATGAATGCAGTGGTAGTGGGGGCTGATCGTCTGGGGAATATTCCCAGCTTGCTTAAAAACCATAATATTGAAATTTACCATCATATTAGTGGCAGGGATCCTTCCCATCAGAAAAAAACCTACCAGCTGCCAAGCGGAACAGAGGTTGTTATTTTGTTAACCGATTTTCTCGGGCATAACGTCATGAAGTCTTTCCGTTCTGCCGCCCAAAAAGCAGGCGTACCGGTTGTGGCCTGCCGGCGTTCACTGTGCAGCATGCAAGAGGCGTTAACCAAATGCGGCTACGGCAACTGTGCCGACTGTCCACAGAAACAGAATAAAGAAGTGAAAATGGTTAATAGAGTCAATAAAATGAAAATGGTAGCTTAAGCCGTTTGCAAGTCTATTTGTTTATACATGGCGCAAATGAAGGCGGCGGCTTATATCAGTAGTATCAATAAATTGTAATTCTATATGCCGTTCACAAAAAAACAGCACCTGATTTCAGGTGCTGTTTTTTATGGGACTTTGTTTGATGCCGCGTTGCCTGGTTATGCTTAGTGGGCAGCCAGAGTGCGGCCATCAAGACGGCGCGCACCATTATAGCGTTTTGACCAGTAAGACTGGCTCATGTCTTCGACACGGACAACGGTGCCGGTTCTGGGGGAATGCACGAACTTGTTGGCGCCTACATAAATGCCTACGTGTGAGTTCCGGAAGCCACGGGTGTTGAAGAACACCAGATCGCCCGGTTTAAGGGCGCTTTTATCTACCTTCAGGCCAACGCTGGCCATGGAGGCGGAATTGCGTGGCAGGTTGACACCCATGTATTTGCTGGCTGTGTAATATATGAACCCGCTGCAATCAAAGCCGGTGCTGGGGGCGGTTCCACCAAAGCGATAGCGTACACCCAGATAGTTCAGGGCGGCCTGGGCCAATTCACTGGAGCCTGACTTATTAATGCTGATGGATGCGTCCAGATTCAGGCGATCCTGTTTGGCCTGGGTAATCAAGTCTCCGATAGGGTCGGAGAATTTGGGTGTCCAGGAAATATTGGATTCAGGCAGGGAATAGTTGCTATTGATTTCGATCGCACTGCTTTGTGCGCGGGAATCTTGAGTGCCAATGAGGTTTTTGATGGGATCTTGGGTAAGATTTTGTGCGGAAACAAAATTGCTAAGGGTTATGCAAGAGATTGCAAGCAGAAAATGGCTGCAATAAGCCATTATCCCCCGGTTGGACGTGGGTAAATGTGGAGGCATAGTCGTTACAATATAATTAAAAGTGTAGGGTGTTCGTACTAGCTTTATCCGAAAGCTGAACAAATTTTATAGATAAATCAATAACATCGCAAGTAATTTACGGGTAATGAAAAATTAATTTGTTCTTTTTTTTGTGTTTTTTTTATTAAAAAAATGGATTTTGCTGAAATTAAATAAATTCAAATTAAATAATTGTTATTTAATAACAAGTTAACCGAACTTAACGTTATTACGTGTTTATTTCTTTTATTTGTAACTTTATTCGCTTCATTTAATAAGATTTCAAGATAGATCAAATAAATCGCTGATTGTGGTTAATTCCATGAAAAAACGCCATTCTTCAAGAATGGCGTTTTTTTTGTCAGACGGCATTACACTCACGCTTGCGCGGTGCAAGTGCCATGTTTACATACCGCTGTATACAGGGCCTTCACCCCCTTGCGGTGCAACCCAGACAATATTCTGGGTTGGGTCTTTAATGTCACAGGTTTTGCAGTGTACGCAGTTCTGGGCATTGATTTGCAGTTTATCGGCACCGTCATCGTCTTTGATAAACTCATAGACACCGGCCGGGCAGTAACGCTGTTCTGGACCGGCATAAACCTTCAGGTTGGTTTGTACCGGAATATCCGGGTTTTTCAGTGTCAGGTGAATGGGTTCATTTTCGTCGTGGTTGGTGTTGGAAATGAACACGGA
>JAAYHN010000157.1 GCA_012735395.1 Alcaligenaceae bacterium
ACAGCGTTGCTTGCTGGCTTTTCAAGTGCAGCTGTCGCCAACAGCTCAGTAACACTGTATGGCATTCTGGATGGCGGTTTTGCGCATCACAGCACCAAAATTACCCAAGGCGGAGAGAGCCTTAAAACCACCTCTTTCGGCATGAGAGGTTTTAATGGTGTCCGTAACGGTAACCGTTGGGGTCTGCGTGGCAGTGAAGACCTGGGTGATGGCCTGAAGGTTATTTTCCAGCTGGAAAGCGGTTTTGATCTGGGCAATGGCCGTTCACTTCAAGGTACGACTGGCGGTGATACCCGTCTTTTCGGTCGTCAGGCCTGGGTTGGTTTAACCAGCGAGAACTGGGGTACCCTGACTTTGGGTCGCCAGCATACGATTGCGGTTGACACAGTGGGTACACGTGGTCCTTTTAACGTGGGTTATCAGCAGGCTGGCCAATTGTTTGGTGCTTTTGGTGCCTCTGTTTTTGCCCGTATGGATAACGCCATTAAATACTGGAGCCCGACCTTTGCCGGTTTCAAAGTGGGTCTGGGTTACTCTGGCGAATCTAACAAACAAACCTTGTCTGGTATAGGTACGATCAGCGAGAACTCTTCAAACTGGATCACGGCCGGTGGTAGCTACAATAACGGCCCCATCTCGGTAGGCGTGTCTTATGACCGTTTTGATACCGACAAAAAAGCATGGACAGGTAACTATAAAGGCAAAGTCCATATGTGGAACCTGTTTGGTTCGTATGACTTTGATATCGTCAAGCTGGACCTGGGCTATGGCCAGGTACGTGGCGCCATCGGTAACCCGAACAGTGGTACGACAGAATGGCAGGCAGGTGGTATTGACCTGAATTCCCAACTGGCAGGACGTGCCCGAAACGCTGCCGGCCTTGCGTATCACCAAACCAATGGTTATCGCCAACAGGCCTGGACGCTTGGCTTGACGGCACCTGTTGGTGACGCGGGTAAAGTCTTGTTCTCTTATCAGGGCAGCGCCACTAAAAACACGGTAGATGCATTCCACGGTGCCAAAGGTAAATTAAGTATCTTCAGCCTGGGTTACGAGCACAGCCTGTCCAAGCGTACGCTGGTGTATGCCCTGGCCACTATTGGCCGTGGCGACCTGAAATGGAATGACGGTACACCTAAAGCCAAACTCAGGACTTCTATTGTTGGCGTTGGTATGCAGCACCGTTTCTAATAACCGGCATATAGCAGGTATAACGGGGTTTTTAGTATAAAACCCCGTATTGGAAACCGGGGTGGGGCAGAAAACCGGAGTGGATCCTGGTGCGTTGGTATTTTTCCACTCAAGACATTCGGTTAGCTGTATAGGCATTACCACCTATGCCATTCATACTTATACTTGCCGCATTAAATCAAAACAGGCTTAATTAATTTCCGTAGACATATAAAACCTCGACAATTCAGGCTTTTGTTTGAATTGTTGGTTTACCGTTAAGCTGTTACTTTCAAACGTCCGTTATTACGGGCGTTTTTTTTGCCTCTGGCCACTACGGATCTATAGTGGCCGGGGGCGGTGTACAGGGTTTTTCAATAATGGCGGAAGGGTGAACTTTCAGCCCTTCGGGCAGGTTTTTATTGTAGCTAATATGATAACGCCCATGGGGCGTTTTAAAACGCTTATAAAAACTGCCATTTAACTGGGTGGTTAAAATCATGTAGTTTCTGAAGCGGGTAAATAAGCGGCGGTTAATTTGAAAGTCGGGTGCCGCGTGCCAGAAAGTATGCAAACTCCCTTGATAGGTAAGGCCTTTTATATCATAAACAGCCATGCCACAGGCTTTTACGGGTGTGTTGTGATAAAGCGAAGAAAACCCGACGGTGCTGTTTACCACAATGGTGCCAATGGCATGTGTTAGCAGGCTGGGTAAATGTTGGTCATGAATATAGTGCAACCTGCCAGCAATGCCAAACTGCTTGCCCAGCTTGCTAATAAGTTGATGGTAGTCGTGGTAGCCCCGGTCCATGGGGTGGTGTTTAAACACCAGGTGGGTATGGCTTGGGGCATGGGCGGCAAAAGACTGCGCTACATACTTTATAAATGCTTTAACCGTTTTAAAGTTGGAATGGGTGAGAATTTGCGAATCGTTATAAACCTGTAGCGGAACCAGGTAAAAAGACTTGCTTAAGGGGCCGGTTAAATGTGCCAATACCCCTTTTTCTTTATGCCGGTAATACAACTTGCGCCCAAAACTGCGCAGCCAGACCTTGCCTTCAGAAAGCTGAAGGGGCCTGTGGTGGCGGTATTGCCTGAAAAATGGCTGCAAAGCAATAGCGGTGGTGTAGTATAAAAAACCCCACAATAAAATCATATGAAAGGAATAACCCAGTTCTTGCTCGTGCTGTTGGGGCACGGGTACGTTTTGCAGGTAAAAATCAGGGTCACGGGGTAAAAGCGAGTGATTATTAACGCCAAATCGTTCAAGTGTTACAAAATTGGGGCGCACATAGCCTTCTTCAAAAACAAAAACCGCGATATTGTGTTTAAGCGCTATGCGTCGCGCCGTGGCGTGAATAGGCCGGCAATCGCCAAATAATATAACCGCTTCAATTTGGCGTTGTAGCAGTTGTTGCTCAAAAAA
>JAAYHN010000158.1 GCA_012735395.1 Alcaligenaceae bacterium
CCATTCACTGACCCCGGTATAAAACCAAATGTAGTATCACAGATACGGGCCTGTTCTTCCATCACTACGACCTCATGCGCAAACGTTCCGCCCATGCCGCCATATTCCTCAGGAATACTCATGCATAACAACCCCAACTCCCCGGCCTTTTCCCACACATCGCGATCAATGTGATGCTGCGCCCTGAATTTATCTGCCTTGGGCGCCACCTCTTCTTCAAAAAAACGTCTTGCGGTTGCACGCAACATATCCAGTTCATCTGTCATCCAGGGTGAACGATAAGTAATCATTATATATCTCCTGTTTCTATATCCAATCACAAAAACAAACCAACCAGATGATTGATTTTTATTTTTGAAAATTATATATGTTAATCATATTTTGTCAACCAACTAGTTGGTTGACAAAATATGAATTTAACTATAAAGTTCACATCAACAAATAAAAATTCACTGAAAAAACCTTCCATTTATAACTATGAGGAGACAAAGATGAGCCTACCCCCCTTATCTGTACATGACTGGACAGACAAAGCATTTTTCAATGGCTGGAATCCCCTGCAAGGTGGCCACATTGAAGTCAAGGAACCAGCAACAAATACAACACTAATCCGTGTTGCCATAGCCAACCCGGCTGACATTAACAATGCCTGCACACTTGCCAAAAACACCCAAACAAGCTGGGCCACCTTACCCTATCCTGAACGCGCCTCCATATTTCGCAAAGCAGCACAACTACTTGAGCAAAATCAGGATGCGTATGCGCAATGGATTATTCGCGAAACAGGCGGCATTGCCCCCAAAGCCATGTTTGAAATAAGCTCTGTCCTGCATTTGCTCTATGAAGCCGCCGCCATGCTGACCCAACCTCAAGGGCTCGTTTTACCCAGCCAACCGGGCTGCAGCAGTGTGGCCAGACGGGTTCCTCACGGTGTTGTCGGTGTAATTTCACCATTTAATTTCCCTTTTCTCCTTAGCAGCCGTGCTGTTTTACCTGCCTTGGCAACCGGCAATTCTGTTGTCCTGAAGCCAGACCCACGAACCCCTGTCAGCGGTGGTTTTATTCTGGCGCAATTGCTATCTGATGCGGGTTTGCCAAATGGTGTTTTCAACATGCTGCCTGGTGATGCGCAAGCAGGGGAAGCCTTGGTAATTAACCCCGATATCGCCATGATTTCCTTTACAGGTTCTACTGCAGCAGGTAGACGCATCGGGGAACTGGCCGGTCGCCATCTTAAAAAAACAGCTTTGGAGTTAGGTGGGAAAAACTCCCTGATTATTCTGGATGATGCTGATATTGACCTTGCAGTCAGTGGTGGCACCTGGGCATCCTGGTTGCATCAGGGCCAAATTTGCATGAGTGCCGGCCGTCACCTTGTACATAAGGATATTGTTGACAGCTATGCTAAACGCATGACAGAAAAAGCCAACTCATTACCCGTTGGCAACCCGTCTTCAGGACAAGTTGCGATGGGTCCTTTAATATCAAAAGCACAAATTGAACGGGTCCACAGGCTTGTACAGGACTCCATTAAGATGGGAGCAAAATTACTGGCAGGCGGTAATTACAACGAACAATATTACCAAGCAACTGTCCTGACAAATGTCACTCCAGACATGCCTGTTTTTAAAGAAGAAATTTTTGGTCCGGTAGTGGCCATCACTGCATTTGCCACAGATGAAGAAGCAATCAAACTGGCCAACAATACTGAGTATGGCTTATCTGCTGGTATCCATACTGCCAATATAGGCAGGGGCATTACTGTTGCCAATCAATTACATGTGGGCCTGGTTCATATCAATGACCAAACCGTAAATGATGACGGCACCATGCCAATGGGCGGAAGAGGCGCATCAGGAAACGGTTCCCGTCACGGAGGCCCTGCCAATTGGGATGAGTTTACACAATGGCAATGGATGACCATCAGAAATACCGCCCCCGTTTACCCCCTTTAATTTCATCCGTACTTAATCTCTTTTTTTAAGAACAGGAATTTACTCATGTCACTCACTTTCTCACTAAAAAAAATTATTCGCCCCCTTGGCTCTGCAGTTCTGGGACTGTCTTTACTCAGCGCAGCATCTTCCGTCCAGGCTCAAAGCAAACCTTTAATACGTGTTTTGGTTGGTTTTCCTGCTGGTGCCGGCACCGATCAACTGGCCAGAATCTATGCCAATTTCCTAAGCAACAAACTGGATGCCAACGTCGTCGTGGAAAATCGCCCAGGTGCTGGCGGACTGCTTGCAGCCCAGGCATTGGCGGCAAGCAAAGATAACAACCAAACCCTTCTATTTGGTGTTGATCATCAATTTGTCATGCTGCCCCTCATTACTAAAAACCCGGGTTTTGATGTCAAAAAAGACATGATTCCTATCGCTCGCATTGCCAATTTTTACACTTGTCTTGCTGTTCCCGCCTCTTCTTCCGCACAAACTTTACAAGACTATATTGACTCTACCAAAAAAGATATCAACCAAGGTAACTATGGCGTACCCGCCATAGGTTCACAAGCACATTTTGTTGGCTACGTATTGGCCGGACACTATAAAACCACCATGACACCAGTTCCATACAGAGGTGCAGCCCCAGCCATCACAGACCTGATAGGAGCTCAAATACCCTCTGCCATTGTGCCTTGTGACGCCTTGGTCGAGCACAGGAAAAGCGGAAAGATACGCGTACTGGCAATGGTTTCAGAGAAAAGATACTCTCAAATGCCTGATGTTCCAACTTTTATTGAGAATGGGGTCAAGATGCCTACCGATGCCTTCCAGGCCGTTTACGCTTCCATAAACTTTAATCCTGAATTATTAAAAAAAATAACTCAGGCAACAGAAGAAATTTTTAACGACCCGGAAACCACACAAAAAGTTGCTGCCACCTATATGGAGCCAGATTATGCCTCCCCCCAACAACTGGCGGAAATTGTAGAAATAAATACCAAATTCTGGGGTCAACAAGTCAAAAAATCCAACTTCCAACTTCAATAAAAAACATTAATCCAAGGAGAACCCTAATGAAAATAGTCAAAGTAGAATGCACTCCCGTTTCCACCCCCCTGAAAAAACCGGTCATCATGCCCAATACACGCATTACATCCATTGATAGCGTTGTATTAAAAATAACCACAGATGACGGCACCATAGGCTTCAGTGACTCTGGTGACACCTCCTCCTGGTACAGGGGAGAGTCACAGGAATCTATTATGGCAATGATCAACAATGTGATTGCCCCCCGAATTCTGTTAGGAGAAGACCCCAGAAAAATTGAAAAAATCGTGGGCCTGATGGACTTGCTGGTCAGGGATAATAACCAGGCTAAGGCAACTATTGATTTCGCCCTGCATGACCTGAAAGGAAAATTATTACAGGTTCCTGTTTATGAATTACTGGGTGGACGTACCATTGAAGCCTCACGCCAAGGCTGGGTTTTATCTGCGGGAAAACCGGAAGATGTCGCCGCTGAGGCAGCAAAAGCCAAGGAAACCGGGTTTGCCCTTTTTAAAATGAAAATTGGCTACGGCACACTCCAGGATGATATTGCCATGGTACATGCCGTTCGCGATACGGTTGGCCCCGATGCCTATTTAACCATTGATGCAAACGGCTTCTGGAGCTATGAAAAAGCCTTGCATATTATCCGCAAACTAGACTCATGTGGTCTGGATTTGATTGAACAGCCCCTGCCCTACTGGGATATAGAAGGCATGGCACGTTTACGAGCCCAAGTAAAAACGCCCATTTACGCGGATGAATCCGCACAGGAACTGCATCACCTGAAAGAAATTATTGACAGGAGAGCCTCCGATGGTTTGTTTATTAAACTGCAAAAAGCAGGGGGCATTATAAAATCCCAGCGCTGGTTAACCATGGCCCGTTTAGCAGGCCTGCCTGTACACTGCGGCTGCATGATTGGCTCTGGCCTTGAGCACAGCCCCTCCGCCCATTTATGGGCAAGTAATGAGTGGGCAGCCCAGGGTTTAAGCGAATCAATCGGCCCCCTAATGATCCATGGCACCATGGAAAGTAAAAACATTGCCCCCGGCACTGATATTGCCCTGAATATTCCCAAGTTTGAACAGGGGCTAGCTTATCCAAACGAAGGGCCTGGCTTTGGTATTGACCTGAATGAGGCATTCCTTGTAAGCAATAAAACAATTGGCAAAGAAGGCACCTCAGTGAGTCTATGATGAAAAACAAAGGAGGGCCACTGTCCCAAATTACAGTAATAGAGTTTGCCGGATTGGGGCCCGCTCCTTTTACAGGCATGATGCTGGCCGACATGGGTGCCCGGGTTATTCGCATAGATCGTCCGGTAAAAAAAAAGCGTAAGTCTGGCCCCACCGAAGGCATGCAGGCACTGACAGCCAAAAACAATGATGTCCTTTCCCGTGGGCGTGAGTCAATCACACTTAATTTGAAAGAGCCTGAGTCGGTCGAAATTGCCTTA
>JAAYHN010000159.1 GCA_012735395.1 Alcaligenaceae bacterium
CCTGTTTCGCTTCGATTAAGGCCCCTAATTTTTTTAAGTAGGCATTCTCCGCACGCAAGTAGGCCAGCTCGTCCAGCAGCTCTTGCTGCGTACGTGTTTCGTCAGGCGCAGGCGCCTTGGGGAGATGCTGTTTGGGCATTTGCATTTGTGTTTCACCTTTATGTGGGGGCTTCAGGACCCCAGATTCATCTGTATTATACTGGCGACGCCACTTGCCGATGGTTCCTATGCTGCGGATGTTATACAGTGCAGCGGCTTGCCGGTCGGATAATCCCTCGCCCTCAATGCGTTGCAGAACCTGTTGCTTAAATTCGGCACTGTATGTGGCGCGCTTGTTCTCCAGGCCGGACACACCGTGATGCTGGTAGCTCGCTACCCAATAGCGCAATTGAGAAATATCCACTTCGTAGGTATCGGCTATTAGGCGATAACCACTATTTCCGGACAGATATTCCTTTACTAATTTGACTTTGAATGGCACATCATATCTTTTCATTGAAAAACCCCAAAAAGTTGAATAGGTGTCCAACTTTTTGGGGTCAGTTCAGAGCATGGGAACGAGATGGACGCAGAGCGTTGGGGCGGGATGGGGTTTTAAACCACGCCTTGGTCAATCATAGCGTCGGCTACTTTGCGGAAGCCGGCAATATTGGCACCCAGCACCAGATTGTGTGGCTGGCCGAACTCGGCAGCGGTTTCTGATGCATTGATGAAAATATTCTTCATGATGGTTTTCAGGCGCAGGTCGACTTCGTCGAAACACCATTGAATCATGCTGGCATTTTGTGCCATTTCCAGCTGGCTGGTGGCGACACCACCGGCATTGGCTGCTTTGCCGGGTGCATACATGATTTTTGCTTTCAGGAACTCTTCCACGGCTTCGGGGGTGGAAGGCATATTGGCGCCCTCGGCAACCAGGATACAGCCGTTTTTAAGCAACTCAAGGGCATCGGCCTGGTTCAGTTCATTCTGGGTAGCGCAAGGGAATGCCAGGCTGCAAGGTACAGACCAAACCGCGTTACGGCCTTCCGGATAACTTGAAACCGGCGTATAAACGGCATCGGTATGGATTTCAGCGTATTTGCTAAGGCAGGCGCTGTCCACTTCTTTCAGCTGTTTCAGGGTTTCAAGATTAATACCCGCTTTATGGTAAATGAAGCCGCGTGAATCACTGCAGGTAACAGGCAAGGCCCCGTTCTGGTACAGTTTTTCTATGGTGTAAATGGCAACGTTACCGGCACCGGAAACAACACACACTTTGTCTTCGAGGTGTTGTTCATTGGCCGTGAGCATGTTTTGTGCAAAGTAAACGGTGCCATAACCGGTTGCTTCGGTGCGGGCAAGAGAGCCGCCCCAGGGAATTTTTTTGCCGGTTAACACGCCTTCGTAACGGCCGGTAAGACGTTTGTATTGGCCAAACATATAACCGATTTCGCGGGCACCGACACCGATATCACCGGCGGGAACATCGGTGGTTGGACCGATATGACGATACAGTTCATTCATGAAAGACTGGCAGAACCGCATGATTTCGTTATTGGATTTGCCTTTTGGATCGAAATCACTGCCACCTTTGCCACCACCGATAGCCAGACCGGTTAATGAATTTTTGAAAATCTGCTCGAAACCCAGGAATTTAATGATGCCACTGGATACGCTGGGGTGAAAACGCAGGCCACCTTTGTAAGGACCAATGGCAGAGTTGAACTCGATTCGGTAACCCTTGTTTACCTGTACTTTACCCTGATCGTCGATCCAGGCAACACGGAACATGATTTGGCGCTCGGGCTCAATGATGCGCTCAATAATGTTGTGTTCAAGGTATTTTTTTTCTTTTGCAAAAAGAGGTTCGAGAGATTCAAGAACCTCTTGGACAGCCTGATAAAACTCGGGCTGACCAGGACTGGATTTTTTCAGTTTGGTTAAAGTTTGTTCAATATAAGACATGATGCGGTGTTAATAGGTTTTTTAGAATAAATAGATATTTTTTAA
>JAAYHN010000160.1 GCA_012735395.1 Alcaligenaceae bacterium
CACAATATACATGGTAAATACCGCTGCCAGCATCAGCCAGAGCGTACTGGACAAGGAGGCCTCAAAAGCCTGGGCGGCCCCCTGCAGGCGCATTTCCACCGCAGCCGGCATGCCAATCTCGTCACGCACCTGGTTAACCACCTCAACCGCATCCGACAGCGATGTTCCGGGTGTCAGGTTAAAGGACACCAGTGCCGCCGGGAACTGGTCAAAGCGCATGACTTCCAGCAATGCCTGCGAGTTGTCGATACGGGCAATCTGGGTAAGCTGCACCGGTGTGCCATTGCCGGACTGCACATAGACACTGGCCAGATCGGATGGGGCCTGGCTGTATTCCGGCCCCACTTCCAGCACCAACCGGTACTGGGCAGACTGGGTAAAAATAGTGGAAATAAGACGCTGCCCGAACGCATTGTACAGGGCCTCATCAACCTGGGACATGGAGACACCGTAGCGCGCCGCCGCATCCCGGTCAACGATCACATTGGTTTGCAAGCCACCTGTCTGGAAGTTATCGGTCACCCCGCTTAACATGGGATTTTGCCTGAGCTTGCCCACAAATTCGGGAACCCATTCTTTGAGCAAATCAATATCTATACTGGACAGGCTTAATTGGTATTGGGTGCGGGCTACCCGTGTATCTATCGTCAAGTCCTGGGCTGGCTGTAAATACACTTTCATACCAGGCAGGTCATGCAGGCTTTCTTCAAGCCGCTGCATGATAGTGCCGATATCGGCGCGCTCTTCATTACCTTTAAGCGCAATTTGCAAACGCCCCGTATTCAGCGTCGTATTATTGCCATCAACCCCGATAAAAGAGGCGACCGACTCTACGTCATTATCTTGCAGGATACGCTCAACCACCTGCAACTGGCGTTCACCCATCTGCCGGAACGATGAAGACTGGGGGGCCTCGGTAATGGCCTGAATCATGCCGGTATCCTGTTGCGGGAAAAACCCTTTTGGAATCCACCAATAAAGGAACAGGGTCAAAACCAGCGTTGCCAACGCCACCAGCAAAGTCGTGCCCTGATAGCGCAGCACGATTTTGAGCAATTTATCGTAATAATGAATAAGGCCATCAATCGCCTTGCCCATTCTGCTATGAAAGGCATTGTCTTTATATTCTGTTTCGGGCTTGAGCATGCGTGCGCACATCATGGGCGTGAGCGTGAGCGAAATGACCAGTGAAATAATAATGGCCACCGCCAGGGTAATGGCAAATTCGCTGAAAAGACGGCCAATCACATCGCCCATGAACAACAGCGGTATCAAAACGGCAATCAGGGAAACGGTCAGGGAAACCAGGGTAAAACCAATTTCCTGTGCCCCTTTGAGGGAAGCCTGCATGACCGATTCACCCTTCTCGATATGGCGGGCGATATTTTCAATCATGACAATGGCATCATCAACCACAAAACCCGTGGCAATCGTCAGCGCCATTAATGACAGGTTATTCAGGCTGAAGCCAAGCAAATACATGACTGCAAAGGTGCCCACAATTGAAAGCGGCACCACGATGGAAGGAATGATGGTCGCGCTCAGGCTGCGTAAAAAAACATAGGTTACCAGCACAACCAGCCCTACCGCCATCATCATCTCGTTCTGGACATGCGAAATGGACTGGCGAATGGTTTCTGTCCGGTCTGAGGCAATATCAACTTTAATGGACGCCGGCAAGGCTGCCTGCAATTGCGGCAACAAAGCCTTCACATTATCTACCACATCAATAACGTTCGCCCCGGGCTGGCGCTGGATATTCAGCAAAATAGCCCTTTCGGTGCCAATCCAGGCCGCCTGCTGGGTATCTTCGGCCTCATTGACCACCTTCGCCACATCACGCAAACGCAAAGGCGCACCATTTTTATAATCAAGGATCAGGGCTTCATATTCGGCCGGTGTTTGCAGCTGGCTGTTGGTATAAATGGTGGTGCCACGCCGTGGGCCATCCAGATTACCCGTTGGCTGATTGATATTGGCCCCCACTACACCCGTGCGGACATCAGACAGGGTCATGCCATTGGCCGCCAGTGCCGTTGGATTCACCTGGATACGAACGGCCGGACGCTGGCCACCGGCAATACTGACCAACCCCACCCCCGAGATTTGCGACAGTTTTTGCGCCATGCGGGTTTCAACCAGATCCCTGGCCTCGTACAGGGGCAGGGTTGGCGAAGTAATGGCCAAAGTAATCACGGGGGAATCAGCCGGGTTTACCTTGTTGTAAACCGGGGGCATGGGCAAATCGGAAGGCAGCAGATTGGCCGCGGCATTAATGGCTGCCTGCACTTCCTGTTCGGCCACACTCATTTCAAGGGAGAGTGAAAACTGCAGGGTAATAACCGATGCGCCCCCCGAGCTTGACGAGCTCATTTGAATCAGGCCCGGCATTTGCCCGAATTGCCTTTCAAGCGGTGAGGTTACCAGGGCCGTCATTGCATCGGGGCTGGCACCAGGGTAAAGGGAAACCACCTGAATGGTAGGGTAATCCACCTCGGGCAGGGCAGAAATTGCCAGTTGACGGTAGGCGGCAATGCCCGTCAGGAACAGTGCAACCATTAATAACGTTGTTGCGACAGGCCGAAGAATGAAGGTGCGAGAAATATTCACTGGATAATCTCTATTTTTGAACCATTGCGCAAACGGTCAACCCCTTCGGTAATAACCTGGTCACCCACTGCCAGCCCTTCGCTGACCTGGGTATAAATGCCGTCTGTCACACCCAGCTTGATGGAAACCATTTCAGCCGTATTATTGGCAGCAACCTTAAAAACAAAAGGGCCAGCCGAACCATTCTGGATGGCATCGGTAGAAACCGACACGGCCTGCGGAACATGCCTGATTTTAAGGCGTGTATTGACAAACTGGTTAGGAAACAGAAGTTCGTTTTCATTGCCAAAATTGGCTTTCAGCCTGATTGTCCCGGTCGCGATATCAACCAGGTTATCCATGGAGGCCAGTACCCCCGTACCTAAAGCCGCCTGATTGTCCCGATCGAACAGCACCACTTCCAGCTGTTCTCCTTTGCCATACTGTGCAGCCACTTCCGCCAAATAAACCTCTGGCATGGAAAACACGACCGAAATAGGCTTGACCTGGGTAATAGTGACCAGCCCTTCACTGGAATTGGCGGCAACCAGGTTGCCAATATCAACCGTTCTAAGGCCGAGCCTGCCACTGATGGGTGCCACGACCTTTGTATATTCCAGATTCAATTTGGCTTCATCAACCGCAGCTTTGTTACTGACTGCCTGCGCCTCAAGCTGGTTTACCAGTGCGGCCTGGGTATCCACCTGCTGACGGGCAATAGAGTCTTGCTTGTATAACGTCTGGTAACGCTGCAAATCACGCTTTGCATTGACCAGCTGCGCCGTATTCTGTGCCTGCTGCCCCAGCGCCTGCTGAAGCTGTACCTCATAGGGACGCGGGTCTATTTCCACCAGTACATCACCCTTTTGCACTTCCTGGCCTTCGGAAAAAGCAACCTTGACAATCTGCCCGCCTACCTGGCTGCGCACAATCACGGTATTGAATGCCGTTATCGTACCCAAACCGGGAACCCTTACCTCCATATCCCTTTGCTGGACCAGCTCTGTCCTGACCGGTGTTACCATGCCAGGCCCGGCACCTCCTGGCCCGCGCATTCCTGGCCCACGCATTCCCGAGCCATTGCCACGCACTGGGGGGGCACCATTGCTCATGCTTTGTCCTGCCGGCGGTTTATTGGCTGCCTTATCGGTAGAAAAGAATGTTTTCCATCCATAATAAGCCCCTGCTGAAAGCACAAGGAGTATTGCAAGCACAAGCCATTTTGAGGTTTTTTTTACATTTTCTTGTTTTGGTTCAGACATTGGTCGACAAATCGGTAATTGATATTAAATTAATACCCGATATTGTGGCCTAACCAGATGACATCTGGCTACCTGAAAAATCTTTTTGAAATAAATTGCAATGGTTAATGCATTAAACATTACATAGTGCGATTTTAAAAGCAACAGGACTGGTTAACAGCTCTGTTTTCTGCTGTGCCGTAAATTTGTGAAAGCGTATCCAGACAATATATTTATTGGCACTTATTTCAGGATAGGTACGGATATGGTCTGGCACCCAGACCCGGATCATTTGGTAAATTTTACCACCCAGCATTTCCTGGTAAACTCCGCCCTCCTGGGTTGTGGCCTCAACGGGGCTCCCTGATTCACGCAGCATTTTCAGCACTTGTGCCAAGCCATCATAAAGTGGCATGAATGGCCTGACCCAGCTGAGCAGGGCACTTTTACGTTCTTCTTCGGGAAACAGCTGCCAGGCAGAATAAGAAGGCATATCCATTTGGGAGGCACCGCCCGGGATCGCAAAACGGTTTTTAAGGCTCATTAGCCATTCATTTTCACGGGTGGCCTGCCCAATCCGGCCCGTACCGGACAAACCGGCAGAAACCCGCTCAAGATCGGCGATAGCCTGATTCAGGACATCAAGATCAACACCGGGATAATGACGATAAGACTCAAGGTTTGTTTTCTGTTTATCGATATCCTGCAAAATACCGGTTCTGACTTCAGCGCGATCACATGAATCCATAATTTCAAACAGGACGGAAAGCGCCACATGCTGGTGTAAAGGGTCTGACTCCCTGACAAAAGCAAACAACCGTTTGAAAAGATATTCCAGACGCATTAACGACCGGATGCGTTCATTAAATGGATACTCGTATAAAATCAATCTCTACACCTTCCCACGTTCATTTTTTGATCAGGCCGGTTTTTGCGCCAGCAATAACCATTTCTGGTGCAACTCATGAGCACGTTGCCGCAATTGCCCCTGACTTACCCCCCTTCCATTAAATATTACTTCATTGGCGACTGCAAGTCTTTGTTCACGACTGGCCTGTGCCCGGATGATATCCATAATGGCATCGGTATCAAGCCCGCTTCTGTTTTTTACCCGCAAGACCTGCTCACTTTCTTCACAGTCGACAACACAGACAACATCCAGGAAGTCCCTGTATTTATTGATGGATTCAACCAGCAACGGGATATCGTACATGATATAAACCCCTTCTGCCTGCGCGGTTCTGAGGGCGGTTTCTTCTTTAATGGCCGGATGAATAATATCTTGCAATTTTTTACGGGCACTGACATCTTTAAAGGCCAGCTCACGCATGTAAACCCGGTTCATGGCCTCTTCGGGGGTAATACTGATATCGCCAAAAGCGGCCCTGATAGCCGGAATCGCTTTACCGCCGGCCCGGGTCAATTCATGTGAAATGGCATCTGCATCAATAACGGTTACCTGCCATTCCTGAAAGAAACGGCAAACCGTAGACTTGCCAGAACCGATTCCACCGGTTATTCCGACCTTGAGTTTTTTCATAAAAGTGACATTTTAATAACAGACAAACAAATGCAAGCCAATACCCTGGTGGAGACACTAAAACCTTGCCACCGAAAGCATTGGCTTGCACAGATTCAAGCTATGATAAATGTACCTTAAACTGAACTGCCGCGCTACCCGAAAAAAATGGATAAGGCAGTAATAAACCGCACTACAGATAACTGGCAAACAGATCGTGCATCAGTTCGGTTGCGTTGCGCACCTGCATTTTTTTGAAAATATTTGCACGATGTGCTTCTATGGTTCGTTGCGACACACCCAGCCGATCGGCCGAAACCTTGTTGGGCACACCCCGTGAAACCAGCATGAATACTTCTTTTTCCCGGGGCGTTAGTTTTTTGAGTCTGGCTTCAAGTTGTAAATTCGTGTAATTCATATAACCTCCAATCATGTGTAAAACACCAGGAAATTATATGGACCATTTGTATTTACCACACCCACGTGTTTATGTGGGTGTGCCGTTTATAGCATGATTTCCAGGTTATCAATTAAACGGGTGTTACCCAGTTTGGCCGCTGCCAGTACAACCAGAGGTTCTTTATTCCGGATCTCCGCCACGGTAGGCACATGCAAGTCCATTTGTTTTCTGACGGATACGTAATCAACCTGCCAGCCCCTGTCAGCCAGCATTTTTTTGGCAAAACCTTCCAGTTCCAACGGGTCTGTTGCTCCGGCCTGCAGTTTATCCTTGACCTGATTTAACGTGGCATACAGCACAGGGGCCTCTGCCTGCTCGGCCTCTGTCAGGAAGCGGTTGCGGGAAGACATCGCAAGCCCGCTGGATTCACGTACCGTTTCATGGGCGTAAATAGTGACCGGCAACTGAAACTGGCGGCACATGCTACGCACGATCATGAGCTGCTGATAGTCTTTCTTGCCGAACACGGCCACTTTAGGCTGCACACAGGAAAACAGTTTCAAGACTACCGTGGTAACACCTTCAAAAAAACCGGGACGATACTCGCCCTCCAGGATATTTCCCAGACCTTCGGGTGTTTGTACCCGATAACTTTGCGGTTCAGGATACATTTCCCTGACTGAAGGCGCAAACAGCACATAAACATCACGCCGCTCTTCAAGCTTGGCGATATCGGATTCAAGGGTACGTGGGTATTTGTCAAAATCTTCGTTAGGACCAAACTGTAACGGGTTAACGAAAATACTGGCAACGACCGGGTCACCGTGCTGGCGGGCAAGACGCATCAGGGACAGGTGCCCCTCATGCAGGTTTCCCATAGTGGGCACGAAAGAGGCCCGCAGCTGGCCACGCAACTGGTCCCTTAATTCCTCGATGGTATGAACTACTTTCAATTGTCTTCCTTTTATTTATTCAACAACACTTTCAATGGCACTTGTATAAGCCAGCCGCACATAAATGGGCGCATAGGGCTCTGCCTGGGTAATTTCCAGCAATGATTCGCGTGCCAGCTCAAGCATTGCTATAAAATGCACAACGATCACCGCTGCACAATCGCCCTCTTCTATCCTTTCAAGAAAAAGATCTGAAAACTCCATGAAACGCACACCCGACAAACGCCGCAGTATATGCGTCATATGGTCACGGACCGATAACTGTTCCCTGGTAATTTGATGATGGGCATTCAGTTTGGCCCGTTTCATGATGTCCTGCCAGGCTTGCCTGAGATCGTTTACATCGACCTCGGGCAAGCGTGTTTCCACGCTTAAATCGAGATGCGCACTGGCACTCACAAAATCCCGCCCCAATCTGGGAATGGCATCCAGTTTCTGGGCAGCCAGTTTCATTTGCTCATATTCAAGCAGCCTACGCACCAGTTCCGCACGGGGATCTTCCGCTTCTTCTCCGGTATCCGTCTTGCGTACCGGCAGCAGCATCCTTGATTTGATTTCAATCAGCATGGCGGCCATCAGCAAATACTCGGCCGCCAGCTCCAGATTCTGGTTACGGATCTGGTCAACATAGCTCAGGTACTGTCGCGTGACTTCTGCCATGGGAATGTCAAGCACATTGAAATTCTGCTTTCTGATGAGATAAAGCAGCAAATCCAGTGGCCCCTCGAAGGCCTCCAGAAAAATTTCCAGCGCTTCTGGCGGTATGTACAGGTCCTGGGGAATATTAAACAGGGGTTCACCATACAGACGAGCCAAAGCCACCGCATCAACCACATCGGGCGTGCTGTCTATCGCGGGTGAAACCAGCGTTTCCATTGCCTCGGGGGCTACTGCCATAAAAACGGTTTATTTCGTTTGGTATACGTAAGGCTGTTGCGGGACACGGGCCTGCCTGAAATTTTCAAGCAATTCGGTATCCACCTGTTTATCCCATAAACGGGCACGACCTTCCAGCTGCTTCTGGTCGGCATCGGGATGTTCGGTTTTGTATTGTTTAATGAATTTGGTGATATCTGATTCGTAATGTGCCATAGTCGTATTAGCAAGAGTAGACTAAAAACAGAAGTTTACTTCACTTCTTCGGGCTAAATCCGGTTTTCAGGCTATTTTTTCTGTTAATACGCCATTAATTGCCTATTAATGCAAAATCTGGCTTAAAAACAGTTTGGTACGCTCATGCTCCGGATAATCAAAAAACAGCTCGGGCGTATTGGCCTCTATAATTTGTCCCTGGTCCATAAAAATAACCCGATCGGCCACTTGTTTGGCAAACCCCATTTCATGGGTCACGCACAACATGGTCATACCTGATTCTTCGGCCAGGGTAATCATGACATCCAGTACTTCTTTCACCATTTCAGGGTCCAGCGCACTGGTTGGTTCATCAAACAGCATCACTTTCGGACTCATACACAATGAACGGGCAATGGCGACCCTTTGCTGCTGCCCGCCGGAAAGCTGGCCGGGATATTTTTGGGCCTGTTCGGGAATCCTGACCCGCTCCAGATACTCCATGGCAATCGCTTCAGCCTGTACTTTTGGCTGTTTCAGCACCCAGATGGGCCCCAGCGTTAAATTTTCCAAAACGGTTAAATGCGGGAAAAGGTTGAAATGCTGGAACACCATCCCTACATTGCGACGGACCTGTTCAATATTTTTCAGGTTATTGCCCAGTTCTATGCCATCAACCATAATCCGCCCCTCCTGGTGCTCTTCCAGGCGATTGATGCAACGGATTAAGGTTGACTTTCCCGAACCGGATGGCCCGCAGATAACGATACGCTCTCCGGTTTTGACAGACAGGTTGATATCCTGGAGCACATGGAACTTCCCATACCATTTATTGACATTTTCCATACTGACAATCGTATCTGACACACAGGACTCCTTTTTCAACGTTTATATCCTGTATCCAGGCGAACCTCAAGGTTTTTGGCATAACGGGACATGGCAAAACAGAATACAAAATAAATGACCGAGATAAATAAATAGGCCTCGATACTGAAACCCCGCCAAAGCGGATCGGATAAAGCGGCCTTGGCTGACAGCGTAAGATCATAAATCCCGATCACCACCACCAGTGAGGTATCCTTGAACAGGGCAATAAAAATGCTGACCATGGGTGGAATAACGATTTTCAGGGCCTGGGGCAAAATGATTTTATACATTTGCTGCCAATATGTCAGGCCCAGCGATTCCGCCCCCTCTATTTGCCCCTTTGGAATAGCCTGCAGGCCACCACGTACCGTCTCGGCAATATAAGCGGCCGTAAACATGATAATGGCAATTTGGGCGCGCAGCAGTTTATCAATGGTAACCCCTTCCGGTAAGAAAAGCGGCAGCATCACCGATGACATGAATAACAGGCTGATAAGCGGAACACCCCTGATAATCTCGATATAAACCACACACAGGGCTTTGATGGCCGGCATATTCGAGCGCCGCCCCAATGCCAGCAAAACCCCAAAGGGGAAAGCCAGCCCAATGCCAAAGACAGACAGGATCAGGGTCAAGGGCAAGCCACCCCAGCGGCTGTTTTCTACAGGACTCAGGCCCAATACGCCACCCCACATCAGGATGGCCACCGAAGCCAGCCCGACTAACCAGACCAGGGCAAGCCATTTATTCCAGAAACGGCGCAAGGCACTGCAGATAATAACAAGCACCAGTATGAACACGGCCAGCAAAGGCCGCCATTGCTCGTCATAGGGATAAGTGCCGAACAATATGAGGCGGTGCTTCTCGCGGATAAAAGCCCAGCATGCCCCCTCTATGCCCTGGCATTCGGCGCTGCTTTGTGCCGTGAAATTTGCCTTGAGCAAAAGCCACTCCAGCAAAGGAGGCAGGCTCATTAAAAGAAACCATAGGATCAGGGCCGTTAACAGGATTCCCAAGGGCGTTGCAAACAGGTTTTGGCGCATCCAGGCCAGCATGCCACGGGTATTTTCCGGGGGAGGCCGGCCGGCAGGCTGGAAGGTGTCAACAGACGGTACTGGATGATTCATGTTAACGCTCCACCAGGGCAATCTGCCGGTTATACCAGTTCATGAAAATGGAAATGGAAAGGCTGACGGTAAGATACGCCGCCATAATAATTAACACGCCTTCGATCGCTTGCCCGGTCTGGTTCAGGGCGGTGTTTACCACGGAAACGATATCCGGGTAGCCAATGGCAACCGCCAGCGAACTGTTTTTTACCAGATTCAGGTAGGTGCTGGTTAAAGGCGGAATCATGACCCGCAAGGCCTGCGGCAAAATAACCAGACGCAATACCTTGCCCCGACCCAATCCAACCGAACGGGCCGCTTCCCACTGCCCGGTGCCAATACTTTGGATACCGGAACGAACGATTTCCGCCACAAAAACGGACGTATAAATAACCAGCCCTGCCAGCAATGCGGTCAGTTCCGGTGATATGGACAGGCCCCCTGCAAAATTGAAGCCTTTGAGCGCCGGCAACTCAAGCGTGAGCGAGGCACCCCCTGCGACATAACCGGCAAGGGGCAGGGCCAACAGCAACCCCAGGCCGATTTTGGCAACCGGCAAAGGATTGCCGGTTCTGTCCTGCCGTTTGCCAGACACAAAATACAATACAAATACAAGAATAACGGCCAGCAGCAGGCCCAACCAGATACCGGTTAAGGATTCACCCACCAGCGCCGGGAATTTAAGGCCCCGGTTGGAAAGGAAAACACCATTGACCGGATTCATGGCCTGCCGTGGCCCGGGCAGGTTTTCTGTTATTAAGGCATACCAGAAAAAAAGCTGGATAAGCAAAGGCACATTGCGGATGGCCTCTATATAACAGGTAGCCAGCTTGGCCAGCAGCCAGTTGGCAGATAAACGGGCAATACCAACCAGGGTACCCAGCAACGTTGCCAGCACAATACCAATAAGAGATACTTTCAGGGTATTGAGAAGACCTACAAAAATAGCGCGCTTATAAGTATCGGCCGGCGAATAGGTAATCGACGACTCACCGATGGCAAAACCGGCCTCACTGTCCAGAAAACCAAAACCGGTTGCAATATTACGAACCGAAAGGTTATGCAAAGTATTGGAAACCAGATACCAGACAACAAAGGCAACAATACCCAACACCAGGATCTGATAGACAACAGACCGGAATGTCGGGTTCTGCCAGGAAAAACGCATTGTATTATTTACTTTTTTGGCTGCCATATGACTCTTTTTTTACGGGCAAGTCCTATTTGTAACCCGAAGCTTTATTCTTGTACAGTATCTTGAAGCTTCTTTCAATAGACGTCGGGGTCACGCTGATCAGGCCGCCCCGAACGAAAGCCGGAGGATTAAGCCGTCATCTGATAAAATGCCTTCATTATGCGCAATTTTTGCCAAACCACATTTTACCGACCTGACGCAACATGATTGAGTTCAAGCACGTTTTCAAGTCTTACGGCCAGAGCGCCAATATCCTGGCCGACATTAACTTCAACATATCACGGGGTGAATTTGTTTTTGTTTCCGGCCCTTCCGGAGCCGGTAAATCGACCCTTCTGAAGTTGATTGGCGGGCTTGAGAACCCCAGCCGGGGCGCTATTACCGTTAATGGCCAGCAACTTGACTCCATGCCTGCACGGGCCCGCCCTTATTTACGCAGGGCCGTTGGCATTATTTTGCAGGACACCCACCTGCTTTATGACCGCAGCGCCTTTGAGAACGTCATGCTGCCACTGGCCGTCATGAACCTTGACCATAAAAAAGCCGTTTCCCGGGCACGTGCCGCCATTGCCAAAGTCGGGCTTTCCGGCAAAGAGAAGCTCAATCCCATTGCCTTGTCGGGTGGCGAGCAGCAACGCCTGGCGATTGCCCGCGCGATTGTAAACCGCCCTGCCATCCTGATCGCCGACGAGCCCACTGCCAACCTTGACCAGGATAACGCCAACCGCATTCTGGACGTTTTCAGGGACTTTAACCGGGTAGGGGTCACCACCCTGATTGCCTCCCATGACGTACCCTTGCTGCAACGCCATGCCAACCGAACACTGCTGCTGGAGCCCGGTCGCTTCAAAGACCTGGGGAAACACTAATGACAACCTGGTTTCGACATCATCTTTATGCCCTTCGTATTTCCATACGCCGTTTGCTGGGCACCCCCTTTTCCTCGCTAACCAATATTGTTGTCATTGCCCTGGTACTGACACTCCCCCTGCTGGCAAGCGCTATTCTGGTTTCAATTGAACCTGTCACCCGCAATATTTCAGTCAACCCGGCCATTTCCCTGTTTATGGCAGAGTCAACCAGCCTGGAACAAACCCAAGAAACGGCCGACAAATTGCAAACTGATTACCTGACCTCGATCCAGTCTCTGGAGGTCGTTGACAAGGCCGATGCATTGCAATCACTCAAGGCATCCGATTCCTGGTCCGATTCACTGAAAGTGCTGCCCAAGAACCCCTTGCCCCACTCTATTATCATTACCCTGTCCGATGAGGCCAGCTCCACTGAAAACGCCGAAAAACTGTCTCAGGTATGGAGCACCCTGCCCCAGGTGGATATCGTCCAGTTTGACAGTGCCTGGGTACAAAAACTGGAGGCCATCCTTTATTTCATCCGGATAGTATTGGGCCTGCTTGCTGCCGGGGTTGCCATTATTGTCATTAGCACGATCTTTAACACCGTGCGAATGCAGGCCCTGGTACAGCGCGATGAAATTGCCGTTGCCCGTCTGGTGGGGGCCACCGAATCATTTGTACGGCGCCCGTTCCTGTATTTTGGCGCCATCACCGGCCTGGTTGCCGGTTTGTTATCGGTCTTGCTAACCACGGTTATCCTGCACTTTCTTAACCAGGCCATAACCCTGCTTTCCAACAGCTACGCCACCCATTTCAGCTTCATCCTGCCTGCCGCTTCATGGCTGGTCATCACCATTGTTCTGGTTATGATTATTGCTTCTACAGCGGCACGCTGGTCTGTAACACGACACTCTCAATTCTAATTATTATGCAGTTTGCTGATTGTATTGCCGACTGGCAACAAAAGCATGGCAGACACCATCTGCCATGGCAAAACACGAATG
>JAAYHN010000001.1 GCA_012735395.1 Alcaligenaceae bacterium
AAAGGGTGGCGCTGTCGCTGGACAGGAACAGGTGTACCTTGGCATCGGGGCGGACAGTGTCGATACTGGGACGTTCGCCTTCACGGTCGCGCAGGCGGTCGCAAATGCCGTCTTTGGCCTTCAGGTTACAGAACATGAGGCTTTTCATGGGGCTTTTGATGGCGGAAGTGTCTACCCTAAGCGTGTGTTCAGCACCAAACCATTGCTCCCAAGGCGTGTCATAAGCCAGTTCATAAATATCATCTTCGGTCATGATGGGAGCATGTGAGACCTGTACCAGAATCCGGGTGGCCAATCGTGAATACAGATTGGCCCGCATGATACCCATCCAGTCGCTGCTAAAGGCACAGCCGGCACGCCCTTTTTCCACGTTTTCAAAGCCCAGGGCGCTGATTTCCTCGAACAGGACGTCTTCAAGCCCTTGGGGGCAGGGAGCAAATACCCGGAATATTTCGGTGTGCTGGTACTGGGTTCTTTGTCTGCGTGGCTCTTTGCGAGGGTTTCTAGACGCTTCGTAGGACGAGTCACCCTTGACCACAGCGGGTTTGCGGGTGTTTTTTTGTGTATCGGGAAATTGCCCGATGGTTTCAGCGCCACGGCTTAAGCGGTCGGCAAGGCTGGGGCGATGCTTGGCATAGCCTGCGGTGCGGGGCAGGGGGCGTGACTGAATCTTGTTTTTGATGGTTTTGTCGGCGCTTGTGCTGGACTCGGCAAAACTGGCCAGTGCCACGTTGCGGGCACGTGCCCCTGAACGCAGGCGCGGCTTTTGGGATTCGCCTGCCGGGCTTTGTTCATTTTGGCCGGATGGCTTTTTTAGTACGAGCTTTTTGCGGGGTGGTGTGTTGTCTTCTGACATGTATATTGTTTTTTAAAAAGGTTTGATAATGACCAGCGCAACGATCAACAGCAGCAAAAAGACAGGTATCTCGTTAAACCAGCGGTAATAAACATGAGAGCGGATGTTTTTGTGTTGTTCGAATTGCCGGTAAATACGGGCGCAGGAGTAATGATAGCCAAGCACACCAGCGACCAAAAGCAGTTTGGCGTGCATCCAGCCGTCGGTATGACCGATTTTGAATTGGATCATCATCCACAGACCGAAGATGACGGCGGGAATGGCCAGTTTGTTGGTGAAACGCAGCAGGCGGGCAGCCATGCCCAGCATGGCCTGATACGTATCGGGATTTGTGGTTTGCGCCATGTTGACATAAATGCGTGGCAGGTAAAACAACCCGGCAAACCAGGAAGTGACAAAAACGATATGCAGGGTTTTAAGCCATAAGTACAACATTTTTTTCTCTTATTTGCGAAGTTGACCGTTACCGTTCAAGACCCATTTATAAGTGGTCAGGCCTTCAAGGCCGACAGGTCCGCGGGCATGCAGCCGGTTGGTGGAAATGCCGATTTCCGCACCCAGGCCATATTCAAAGCCATCGGCGAAAATGGTGGGCAGGTTGACATAGACCGAGCTTGAGTCAACCTGTCTTTGGAAGAGGCTGGCTTCGTGAATGCGTTCGGTAATAATGGATTCTGTATGGCCTGAACTGTGCCGTGCAATGTGCTCGATGGCCTGATCAAGGCTGTCCACCACGCGGATGGCCAGAATGGGTGCCAGGTATTCGGTATCCCAGTCCTCTTCGGTGGCCGGTTTGACGGCAGGAATCAGGGAGCGGGTTTTTTCGCAGCCGCGCAGCTCTACCTGGTGTTCGGCATAGGCCTGTGCCAGACGGGGTAATACTTCAGGGGCAATGGCGGCGTGCACCAGCAGGGTTTCCATGGTGCCACAAATACCATAGCGGAAGGTTTTGGCATGCAGGGCAATCTGAAAGGCTTTTTCGGGATCAGCGTACTGGTCAATATAAATGTGACAGTTGCCGTCCAGGTGCTTGATCAGGGGAACCCGGGCTTCTTCGCTAAGCCGCTTGATGAGGTTTTTGCCACCCCGGGGAATAATCACATCCACGTATTCGGTCATGGTAATCAGTTTGCCAACCGCGGCGCGGTCGGTGGTGCTGACAACCTGTACCACGGTTTCAGGCAAGCCAGCGTGTTCCAGGCCTTCACGAATGATATTGCCCAAGGCCAGGTTTGAATGAAAAGCTTCGCTGCCGCCGCGCAAGATAGTTGCATTGCCTGACTTCAGGCAAAGTGCGGCGGCATCAATCGTGACGTTGGGGCGCGATTCGTAAATGATGCCGATGACCCCCAGCGGTACGCGCATTTGGGCGATGTTGATGCCATTGGGCAGCACACGTGTGGCACTTAAGCTGCCTACCGGATCAGCCATGCCGGCAATCTGGTTGAGTCCGGTAGCCATTAAGCCGATGGCCTTGTCAGAAAGGGTCAGGCGGTCAAGCAGGGCAGGTTCCAGGTTGTTCTTGCGGGCATTTTCCAGGTCTTTGGCATTTTCGGTTTTTAGATAGTCGGCCTTTTCAAGCAAACGCTGTGCCATGAAGCGCAAAGCCGCCGACTTTTGTTCATCGCAGGCTTGCATGATGTATTTGGAAGCGTTGCGGGCCTGTGCGCCGATTTGCTCCATGAGCTGATCTACAGATTGGGTCATTGTTAAATATCTACCTTGTTATTCATAAGATGGCCGGATTGACGACCTTTAAGGCCAGACGGGTAATTTCTTCCCAGGCGTCGTCCATGCGGCCATTAACGGGATAGCCCTTGAAAAGGCGGTCTATGTCATGGGCGTGCTGGATCATGCCCATTAAGTGTTTCAGGGACAGCCTTTCCATGGCCTGACGTATTAATTTATCGCGTGGTGGAAAAATACGCAATTGCCTGAATAAACCGGAAAAATTCTCGCCCTTCTGGCGGGCAACCGCCAGGGTATACAGGGTTCGTATTTCGCGGGTGATGACGCCCAGGATAAGGGGGAGCGCCTCGCCTTCGGATTTCAGGCCCTGGATCATTCTGACCGTTCTTTTCCCGTTACCCTCCAGCATGGCGTTGGACAGGGAAAAAACATCATAGCGGGCGACATCCAGGATGGCTTGTTCTATGTCTTCAGACTGAATTTTACCTTCGGGGTACAGCAGTCCCAGTTTAAGAATTTCCTGGTGTGCGGCAAACAGGTTGCCCTCCACCTTGTCGGTAATCCAGGCCTGGGTTGAGTCATCTACAGACTGGTTTTGCAGCTGCAGCCGGGCTTTGATCCAGCCGGGTAATTGCTGGCGATCGATATTGGCAATATTGATGACGGTAGCGGCATCAAAAAGCTGTTGCGCCCATTTTGTTGCCGCTGTTGCCCTGTCAAGTTTGGGCAGGCTGATAACGATAATGGTATCGGTAATTTCACCGGCCTTGACCTGGTTGGCCAGGTTGATAAGTGCCGTGGCACCGGTTTTACCGGGTTTGCCGGTAGGGATGGTGATTTCCAGAATTTTAAGGTCACCGAACAATGAAATGCTTTGGGTGCATTCCTGAATGGCGCTCCAGTTGCCATTGGCGTCAAGTATCAGGCTGGTACGTTCATTGTAGCCCTGGTTTCTGCAGTGCAGGCGAATGCTGTCAATGGTTTCGTTACGCAACAGGAGTTCGTCACCACAAACGCAGTAAAGCGTATCCAGCGTAAAGTCTTGCTGAATAAGATTGACAAAGCGTTCATGGGTAAAGGTTTTTCCCATTTTACTGTGTGGCAGGTGCCCGGTAAGCATTGATGACTTCCGGTGAGGTAATCCGGCGAATCAGGCTGTCGGCAATGCTTTTTTCCATGTCTTCGTACAGCTTGAGGCTTTCTTCCGCTTTGGCGGCAGAGTCATCATCGCTATAGGGCAGTTGACGGGTGGCGGCAAGGCGGGAGGCCGGTATGAGCTCGTTGCCTTGGCCGTCTGTCAGGGTGAAGGTAAAAACCAGGCCCAGTTCGTATTCTTCAACTTTACCTTGTGCATCCAGTGATACTTCACGCCTTGTTCTTTCATTACCCAGCTGGATTAATTTTGCATTGGCCAGGCTTTCATCTTGTGTAATTACGGTACTGGGAGAGCTGGCCCGGATGGCCCTGATAATTCGGGAGCCGAAGGCAGAGTTTTGCGGGATATTGGTATACATTGTTTCAAAAGGCAGCGGTGTAACACCGCGCATTTTGAAACCACAACCAGCAGTGAGCAGACACAGGAAAATACCCAGGGCCAACAGCATACGCATGCGTTGAAGTGGCAGAAAAGCGGATTGGACTTGTGTCTGCATGTCAGGTTTATCCTACGATATTGATAAGTTTTCCAGGAACGATGATGATCCGTTTGGGATCGCGTCCTTCGAGGAATTTTTCTACTGATTGATGGGCCATGGCAAGCTTTTCAATTTCTTCCTTGGCAGCGCCATTGGGAATATTGACTGAACCCCTTAATTTACCATTGATTTGCAACATCATTTCGATTTCATCGGCAATTAACGCGGCTTCATCAAGTTCTGGCCATGGCGCGTCCAGCAGGTCACCATAGGATTGCGCATAGCCCAGCTCACGCCAGATATGCCAGGTGATATGGGGGACAACCGGATACAGCATGCGTAACAGGATGCCAATCACTTCCTTGAGGGCGGCGTCGGCGTCGGCACTGCTTTCAAGTTTGGCATCTTCAATGGCATTCAGCAGTTTCATATTGGCAGACACAACGGTGTTGTATTGAATCCGCTCATAGTCGTAGTTTGCCTGCTTCAACAAAGAGTAGGCGGCACGACGCAGGTCTTTGACGGCGTTGGGTGCCTTTGCCCAGTCGGGGGTGGTTGCCGGTGCACGGGCAATACTTTCTTTATGGCTGTATGCCATGGCCCACAGGCGTTTCAGGAAACGGTGGGAGCCGTCTACACCGGAATCGGACCATTCCAGGGTTTGCTCTGGGGGGCTGGCGAACATAACGAAAAGTCGCGCGGTATCGGCACCCAGGGTATCAATCAGGGCTTGCGGGTCAACGCCATTGTTTTTGGATTTGGACATGGTGCCAATGCCACCATACTCTACCGGAGAGTTGTCTTTAAGCAAACGGGCACCGGTGATGGCCCCTTTTTCGTTGTAGGTGTTTTCAACTTCTTCGGGCCAGAAGTATTCGATGCCGCCCTTTTCATTTTTGCGGGAATAGATATGGTTGAGTACCATACCCTGGCAAAGTAGTTTCTTGAACGGCTCGTTAAATTTCAGCAAGCCCATGTCGCGCATGGCCTTGGTCCAGAAACGGGCGTACAGCAGGTGCAGAACGGCGTGCTCGATACCGCCAATGTATTGATCCATTGGCATCCAGTAGTCGTTGCGTGCATCTACCATGGCGTTCTTGTTGCCGGGTGAGGTGTAACGCATGAAATACCAGGAAGAATCAATAAAGGTATCCATGGTATCGGTTTCACGACGGGCCGGTTTGCCACATTTCGGGCACGAGCAGGACAGGAAGGCCTCGTGTTTGTTCAGGGGGTTGCCACTGCCATCGGGGATCAGCTCTTCAGGCAGTTTCACGGGCAGGTCGTGTTCGGGCACGGGCACCGGGCCGCAATCGGCGCAATGAATGATAGGGATGGGGGTGCCCCAGTAACGCTGGCGTGAAATGCCCCAGTCGCGCAGGCGCCAGGTGGTTTGTTTTTCGCCCAGTTCTTTGGCCTGCAGGGCTTCGGCTACCGCATCAACGGCCTGTTTGAATGTGAGACCGTCAAATTGCCCGGAGTTGACAACGGTACCTGATTGCTTGTCGGCATACCATTCCTGCCATTGTTCGGTAGAGTAGGTTTTGTCTTTGAGTGCAATGACCTGTTTAATGGGCAGATTGTATTTTTTGGCAAAAGCAAAATCACGTTCATCGTGAGCGGGTACACCCATGACGGCACCGTCACCATAACTCATGAGGACATAGTTGCCCACCCAGATTTCAACCTGTTCACCGGTAAGCGGATGTGTGACATACAGACCGGTAGGCATACCTTCTTTTTCGCGGTTTGCCATTTCAGCTTCTGTGGTGCCACCCAGTTTGCACTGTTCGATAAAGGCAGCCAGGGCCGGGTTATTGAGTGCGGCCTGGGTTGCGAGCGGGTGTTCGGGGGCGACCGCGCAGAAGGTGACGCCCATGATGGTGTCGGGACGGGTGGTGAATACAAACATGCGGCCATCCTGGATAAGCTGGCCCGCAGGGTTTTTGATATCGTGTGTAAAGGCAAAGCGGATACCTTCGCTTTTGCCAATCCAGTTTTCCTGCATTAAGCGGACACGCTCCGGCCAGCCTGGCAGGTTGTTTTTTACTTCGTCAAGCAGTTCTTCGGCGTAATCGGTGATGCGCAGGTAATAGCCCGGGATTTCGCGTTTTTCGACCAGGGCGCCAGAGCGCCAGCCACGGCCGTCGATGACCTGTTCGTTGGCCAGTACGGTGTTATCTACCGGATCCCAGTTAACGACCTGGGTTTTGCGATAGGCAATGCCTTTTTCCAGCATTTTCAGGAAAAACCATTGATTCCATTTGTAGTAGTCGGGGTCACAGGCACACATTTCACGGGACCAGTCAATCGCCAGGCCCATCGCTTTCATTTGTTTTTTCATGTAGGCGATGTTGTCGTAAGTCCATTTGGCTGGCGGGACTTTGGATTTGATGGCGGCATTTTCAGCAGGCATACCGAAGGCATCCCAGCCCATTGGCATTAGAACGTTGAATCCGCGCATGCGTAACTGTCGGGCCATCATGTCGTTGATTGTGTAATTACGTACGTGCCCCATATGCAGTTTCCCGCTTGGGTACGGTAACATGGAGCAGGCATAAAATTTGGGCTTGTTGTTGCCGTTGCTGTCTTTGGCGTCTTCCGTGACAAGATAGGCGTCGGTTTCGTGCCAGTTACGTTGAGCGTTTTGTTCTACTTCCAGTGGGTTATATTGATCCAACATGATTTTTTGCGATTAAAATTTGGCCAGGGAAAATCCCGTAAAACGTATTATTATAATTCTTTACGCTTGGATATAGGTTGTTTTATGCTTCCTGTCTGAATTGAAAAAATATGCAGGCAGTAACGGCCAGATAAAACCGCCAGGTGCCAGTGTGGCTGCATGACTTTCAACGGTGTGTGGTGTTGATTCATGGATCGGGAAAATAATCTAGGGGAAGCCGCATTTTCTAGTTGGTCATTTCGGGCAGCAGCGCCTTGAGCGTGGCCAGGGTTCTGTGGTTTGAATCTGTTTTGCCAAATATTTCCCTGATATGAAAGTCGACCGTATAGGGGGAAATATGCAAAATCTCGGCTATCTTGTTATTGGTCATGCCGGTTGCAACATATTTTATGATTTCCAGCTGTTTTGGAGACAGGGTAGGGATAGTGGGTTCAAGGTGACGGTGCAGCAGGTTTTCGCGAATTAAGTAATGAGCCGAAAAAAACACGTGCTTGAGCGTATGCTGGTTGCGTTTTATTTCCTGTGCGGTTACGGGCGTGTTATGTCTGAACAACGTTAGCGAGCTTTCTTTTCGGCCAGAAAAACTGTGATAGGACAGGGTAAGGCAATACATAAAAGGCAGGCTGTTAAATATTGGCTGAAGATCGGGGTGGTTGATGGCATCGCCCGTATCCCATATAAGTGTTTTGCAAGTGCAGGCCGGGTTGGGACTTAAGGAAGCAAACGGGTTGTTATCCAGTAATATACCGTTTCTGAATTTACTGAGGGCCGGGCCGGGCAAATTGCTACTGAACAGGAATCTGGTTTCATTAAGGGGAAGAAAGGCCTGTTTCTGGGTATAAAAGAAATATTCAAACCCGGCCATTTTTAATGATTGTGTTAGAAATTGGGATTGTTCTGTTCTGTTAAGCGGGTTAAAAATATATCCCAGGGATTGGTCGTTCAACATTAGGTAGCCTCCTTGCAGGTATTGATTGCCATTGTTACTTTTTGTTTTTTATTGTAAATAAATAAGCCTGTCAGTAAGGTACTATTTATGTGGAAACTACTGTGTTTTTGATTTAATGCAAATGCTTGTTTTGAAATCAAAATAATAGCCATATGATTTAAGAATAAATGTTCGGTTTATAAATATACGGGAAATAGTGTATGCCATTAATGAAAGTGTTTGCGGGTGGATTGGTATCGGTTTGTTTAACGGCTTGCGGCACAAATGCGGCTATTTATGAAAGAACCGATGTCCATTTGATCACACCCTGCAAAAAAGATGGAAACAG
>JAAYHN010000161.1 GCA_012735395.1 Alcaligenaceae bacterium
ATTACTTTATTTAATTTTTTTTAAGGCGCCTGCCAGTACTGTAAAGATATGTTTGATCTGTTCTTCGTTGATAATCAAGGGGGGAGAGATGGCAATGGTGTCACCGGTATAGCGCAATAAAACGCCCTGTTCATAACATATCTGGAAAACTTCGGCTGCCCGTGCACCGGGGGCATCTTTTCTGGGCGCCAGTTCGATACCGGCAACCAGCCCCAGGTTGCGGATATCAATAATATGGGGTTCGCCTTTTAATGAATGCGCCGCCTGCTCAAAAACACCGCTTAACGATTTGGCGTTTTCAAAAATCCTGTCTTTTTTATACAGTTCCAGGGTTGCCTTGATGGCTGCCGCCGCCAAAGGGTGCCCCGAATAAGTATAGCCGTGGAACAGTTCAATGCCCGAAGCCGCATTGATAATGGTGTCATAAATGTGATCGCTTACCGCTACGGCACCCGCCGGAATAGCGGCATTGCTAATGCCTTTTGCCATGGTGATAAGGTCGGGTGTAATGCCAAAATATTCACTGGCGGTTGAGGCACCCAGGCGGCCAAAGCCGGTAATGACTTCATCAAAAATAAGCAAAATGCCATGTTTACGGGTAATTTCACGCAAGCGCTCCAGATAGCCTTGCGGTGGGATAAGCACCCCGGTTGAGCCGGCCAGGGGTTCAACAATTACAGCGGCAATGGTGCTTGCGTCGTGTAGTGCAATAATCCTTTCCAGCTCATCGGCCAGGTGTGCGCCCCAGGCAGGTTGCCCCTTACTGAACGCATTCTGCTCAAGATTGTGGGTGTGGGGTAAATGGTCTATTTGTGGCAGGAGGGCGTTGGCAAATGCTTTGCGATTGGGGCTGATGCCTCCCACGGAAATGCCGCCAAAACCAACGCCATGATAACCGCGCTCACGTCCGATCAGGCGTGAGCGGGCAGGTTCACCATTGGCCCTGTGATAGGCAAGGGCGATTTTCAGGGCGGTATCAACCGATTCCGAGCCCGAGTTGGTGAAGAATATTTTTTTCATGCCTTCTGGCATAAATCCGGCGACGGTTCGGGCTGCTTCAAATGCGATTGGATGCCCCATCTGGAAACCGGGTGCGTAATCCATTACCGCAGTCTGTTCAATAATCGCCTCTGTGATTTCGCTGCGGCCATGCCCGGCATTGACGCACCATAAACCCGCACAACCATCCAGGATCTGGCGGTCATCAAGGGATGTGTAATACATGCCTTTTGCTGCCTTAAGCAGGCGCGGTGCCGCTTTAAAACTGCGGTTAGCGGTAAAGGGCATCCATAAATGTGATAGGTCGGGCGTCTGGCTCATGTTTGTCTCCATTCTTTTCAAGTGCGTTTTGTCTGATACGAAAACATTTTTATTATTTGAAATATATAGAAGAATTATGGCATGTATAGGCCATAAAAAAACATATGGATTACACCAGTTTAAAGCGCTTAATAGGATGAATTTACAACGGTTTTGCGATTTATTGGTTTATTCTGGAGAAGTGGGATTGGCGGTTTTCATGCTGATACGTATTTTAATATAGTAGTATAAATACTAGTATAAATTATGGGCTTGTTATCGTATCTCAAAAGGCGATAATAAATCATCTTGTTGATAACAGAACGCCTGTCATTGTGGCAGGTATTCCAATCAGTTATGCGGAGAAACAAAATGGCGCAAACACTTTACGATAAACTCTGGGATGCCCACGTGGTTCACCAGGAAGAAGACGGTACCTGTTTACTGTACATTGACCGTCAGTTGCTGCACGAAGTAACCAGCCCCCAGGCTTTTGAAGGCCTGGCCATGGCCGGTCGCAAACCATGGCGCTTAAGTGCCAATCTGGCAGTGGCCGACCATAACGTTCCCACCATTGACCGAGCCCAGGGTATTGCCGACCCTGTTTCAAAACTGCAGGTCGATACCCTTGATAAAAACTGTGAAACCTTTGGTATCACCGAATTTCGCATGAACGACATGCGTCAGGGTATTGTGCACGTGATTGGCCCCGAGCAGGGCGCAACCTTGCCTGGCATGACGGTTGTCTGTGGTGACTCGCACACCAGTACACACGGTGCCATGGGTGCGCTGGCCTTTGGTATTGGCACATCCGAAGTAGAGCACGTACTGGCCACCCAGACCCTGCTCATGAAGAAAAACAAAAACATGTTGATCAAGGTCGAAGGTGAACTGCCTTTTGGCTGTACTGCCAAAGACGTGGTGCTGCATATTATTGGTGTCATTGGTACTGCCGGTGGTACAGGACATGCGATTGAATTCGCTGGCAGCACCATTCGTGGCTTGTCCATGGAAGGCCGCATGACCATCTGTAATATGGCCATCGAGGCAGGTGCCCGTTCGGGCATGGTGGCAGTCGATGAGAAAACCATCGAATACTTCCGTGGCCGCCCTTATTCCCCCACAGGCGTGTTGTGGGATCAAGCCGTCCAGTACTGGAAAACATTGCATACCGATGCAGGTGCCAAATTTGATACTGTTGTTGAAATCAATGCGAAAGACATCAAACCACAGGTAACCTGGGGTACTTCTCCTGAAATGGTTCTGTCCATCGAAGACCGCGTACCCGACCCAGACAAGGAAAAAGATGATGTACGCCGCAGTGGTATGGAGCGTGCACTCGAGTACATGGGCCTGAAACCCAATACACCGATTGCAGACATTCGCGTGGATCGCGTCTTTATCGGCTCCTGTACCAACTCCCGCATAGAAGATTTGCGTGCAGCGGCAAAAGTGGCGCGCGGCAAGCATGTTGCAAAAAATGTCATTCAGGCCATGGTGGTACCCGGATCAGGTCTGGTCAAGAAGCAGGCCGAACAGGAAGGCCTTGATAAAATCTTTATTGAAGCCGGTTTCGAATGGCGTGAGCCAGGCTGTTCAATGTGTCTGGCCATGAATGCCGACCGTCTTGAGCCCGGTGAACGTTGTGCCTCAACTTCCAACCGGAACTTCGAAGGCCGTCAGGGGCAGGGTGGGCGTACCCATCTGGTGAGCCCGGCAATGGCAGCTGCGGCCGCCATTGAAGGTCATTTTGTTGATGTCAGAAAATTAGGATAATTGAAATGGATGCTTTTACAACACATGAAGGCCTGGTCGCTCCTTTAGACCGCGAGAACGTTGATACCGACCTGATTATTCCAAAGCAGTTTCTGAAATCAATCAAGCGTACCGGTTTTGGCCCGAACCTGTTCGATGAACTGCGTTACCTGGATCACGGTGAACCCGGTATGGATAACAGCAAACGTCCGCTGAACCCTGACTTTGTCCTTAACCAGGAGCGCTACCAGGGAGCTTCCATTTTGCTGGCCCGTAAAAACTTTGGTTGCGGTTCCAGCCGTGAACACGCACCCTGGGCCTTAACCCAGTATGGCTTCAGGGCAATTATTGCGCCTTCGTATGCTGATATTTTCTTTAATAACAGTTTTAAAAACGGCTTGCTGCCTATCGTGCTGTCCGAGTTGGAAGTGGCCCGCCTGTTTGATGAAGTCAAGGGCTTTAACGGTTACAAACTGCGCATAGACCTGGAGCGCCAGGTGGTTATTGCCGCTGATGGCCGGGAAATGTCTTTCGAGGTGGATGCCTTCCGCAAATACTGTTTATTGAACGGTTTTGACGACATTGGCCTTACCTTGCGCAAATCAGACAAAATCAAGGCCTTCGAGGCAGAGCGTCTGGCACGTCACCCATGGCTTGAAGGCAGTGCGGGTTTAGTTTAATAACAGGAAACATTCATGGCATATCAAATTGCAGTATTACCCGGTGACGGGATTGGTAAAGAAATCGTAGATCAGGCATCGCGCGTATTAACCGCGCTGAACCTGGATATCACATTAACAGAAGCACCGGTTGGCGGTGCCGCTTACGATTTGCACGGGCACCCGCTGCCAGCCTCTACGCTAGAGCTGGCACAGGCTTCCAACGCTATTTTGTTTGGTGCGGTAGGTGACTGGAAATATGATTCTCTGCCACGTGAACACCGCCCCGAGCAGGCGATTTTAGGCTTGCGTAAAAACATGGGCCTGTTCGCCAACCTGCGTCCGGCCATTTTGTATCCGCAACTGGCCAATGCATCGTCCCTCAAGCCCGAAATCGTTTCCGGGCTGGATATTTTAATCGTGCGTGAACTGACGGGCGATATTTACTTTGGTACACCACGTGGCGTCCGTACGGCGGAAGACGGCGCTTTCAAGGGCGAGCAGGAAGGTTTCGACACTATGCGTTACGCGGAAACCGAAGTGCGTCGCATTGCCAAAATCGCTTTTGAGGCAGCGCAAAAACGCAATAAAAAGCTGTGCAGCGTAGACAAGGCCAATGTACTGGAAACCTCCCAGTTCTGGCGTGACATCATGATTGACGTCTCCAAACAGTACCCTGACGTTGCCCTGTCACATATGTATGTAGACAACGCCGCCATGCAGCTGGTGCGTGCGCCTAAAGAGTTTGACGTGATTGTTACCGGCAACCTGTTTGGCGATATCCTGTCCGATGAAGCCGCCATGTTAACCGGGTCTATCGGCATGTTGCCTTCCGCTTCCCTGAATGCGTCCAACCAGGGCCTGTACGAGCCCAGCCACGGCTCTGCACCCGATATCGCCGGTAAAAACATTGCCAACCCGCTGGCAACCATTCTGTCAGCTGCCATGCTGCTGCGTTACTCCCTGAACGAGGGCGCTGCGGCCGATAAAATCGAGGCCGCTGTCAGCAAGGTGCTTGAGCAAGGGTTGCGTACAGCCGACATTTATGAAGAAGGAACAGAAAAAGTTTCAACTTCTGCCATGGGGGATGCGGTATTGAAGGCATTAAGCTGATATAGTATTGTTTAATAAGTACTAATTTATCAGGAAAGGGGTTTGGCAGGTCATCCGTTCAATCGGTTTTCTTGCTAATAACCCCTTTGTTGTCTGGATTTTTTGTAATTTTGCGAGTTTAAAAAAATGACACAATCTGTCGGTTTAGTCGGTTGGCGCGGGATGGTCGGTTCCGTTCTCATGCAACGTATGCGTGATGAGGGCGATTTCAAATTCATTAATCCCGTATTTTTCTCTACCAGTAATGCAGGCGGTGCAGCCCCATCATGGGCGGAAGGTGCCGGTCCCTTGCAAAACGCCTACGATATAGAAGCACTGAAGAAGCTGCCTATTATTGTAACGGCCCAGGGTGGCGACTACACGACAGAAGTTTTCCCGAAATTGCGTGCTGCTGGCTGGGACGGTATCTGGATTGATGCCGCCAGTAC